>CAVZNE010000126.1:0-10029 GCA_963776445.1 Terriglobales bacterium | reverse complement strand
GGCACCATCCGTTCCGCCATCCATGTCCATGGACCCTATGACGCGGTGATTCTGCTGGAATGTGACAGCCTGGATAGAGCCAGCCTGACCGGGATGGAGAAGTTTTTCCTCATCAATATCGATCACCATATCAGCGGCCTGGCTTTTGCCGACCTCAACTGGATTGACATCCAGGCGGCCAGCGCGGGGGAACTGGTCTACGCGCTGGTCAAGGCCGCGGGAGCCACGGTGACTCCGGAGATGGCCACCTGCCTCTATACCACCGTACTGACTGACACCGGGGGCTTCTGCTATGGGGCAACGCGAGCCGCCACCTTCGCCCTGGCCCGGGATCTGGTCCTGGCGGGGGCTGACCCCATCCGCATCGCCCAGAGTGTCTTCTATTCGACGCCCACTTCAAAAATGCTGCTGCTGGGTGCGGCTCTCAGCAACCTCAAGCGCGAGGGCCGGCTGGCCTGGCTGTGGGTTTCGCACCAGGATATGGTGCGCACCTGCGCTGTCGAAGAGGACTGCGAAGGCATCGTGAATTTTGCCGCCTGCATCTCCGGCGTCGAGGCCGCGGCTTTTCTGCGCGAATTGCCGGAACGCCGCATCCGCTTGAGCCTGCGCAGCAAAGGCGCGGTGAACGTGGCCGCAATTGCCGAGCGGCTGGGCGGCGGAGGGCACAAAACGGCAGCCGGCTGCACCCTTGCTGGCCCCCTGCCCCACGCCGTCGAAACGATACTGGCGGAATTGCGGACCACCCTGGCCTGTTTCACGCCTGACGGCCCTTGAGATTTCCGGCGAATCTGTTAGCCTTGTCCCAGTCGAAACACAGTACCTTTACCGCGCTGTTGGCTGGCGCGCATCAGAACCGGGCCAGGTCAGCTCCTCCCAGTTGGGCAGACCCAAGCCGGCATACTATTGCATAGAACAGGCGCTGGCCCGCCCGTTGGAGAAATGCTGGAAGTGGAAACCCCTCTGGAAAACTCTGCTCCGGAATTGCCCAAGCAACGGAGCAACCGGCTACCTCAATGGGCCCTCGGCTACCTTGAGCCCTTTTTGCAGCCTCCCGATCCGCATGCACCCGAAGAACTGCACTGGCGCTTTCCTCCCAGGGCGGGCGTCTGCGAGGCGATCGTTTTTCTGGCCTTCACCATTTTCTTTCTGGCCTACGGGCTCACGCCCCTCCTGGGCGGCGACGGCCTGGGACTGGTGGGCGCCGACGAGCCCCGCTACGCTCAAATCGCCCATGAAATGCTGGGCCATTTTGACTCCGCAGACACCCTGAAAGGCCGCCTCAGCGCCTGTGTTACTCCCTATCTCTACGGGCATCCCTGGCTGGAAAAGCCCGCGCTTTACTACTGGCGGGCCATGTTCCTCTATAAGGATTTCGGGGTCCACGACTGGACTTCGCGCCTGCCCTCCACCACCTTTGCCTTCATCATGGTGGCGTTGATCTACCTGCACATGCGGCGCTTCCGCCCCGGCGGCCACATGGATGCGGCCATCATCACCATGGCCTGCGCCGCCATCATCGGCTTCTCGCGCAGCGCGTCCACGGATATGCAGATGGCGGCGCCCTTGGCTATCGGGCTTCTCGGCTGGTATGCCTGGTACGAAACCGATTCCAAGTTCTGGCTGTACGACATCTACTTTTTCACCGGCCTGGCTACCCTGGCCAAAGGACCGGTGGCGCCGTTTCTGGCCCTGGTCATCATCTCCGCGTTCGCCTTCCTGCGCCGCGAGTGGTCCATCCTGCGCCGTTCTTTCTGGTGGCCGGGGATGCTGCTCTATTTCGCCATGGTCCTGCCCTGGTTCATCGCCGTGCAGCATCAGAATCCCACTTTCTTCCGGGAGTTCTTCCTCGAGCACAACCTGGAGCGTTTTGCCACCGATCGCTACCAGCATGCTCAGCCCTTCTGGTACTACATAGTGGTGGTGCTGCTGGCCATGATGCCCTGGACGGTGATCGCGGTCCGAGCACTGGTTGACGGCATCCAGACCTCCGTGGCGGAGTGGCGGTTGCGCTGGGCCACCGGGTGCAAGCCTTGTGCCAACTGCCCCGGCGACGCTTTTCCCGAGTTTCTGGTGCTTTGGGCTCTGCTTCCCATCGTCTTCTTCTCCTTTTCCAAGTCCAAGCTGCCGGGCTACATTCTGCCCTCCATTCCCCCCATAGCTATCCTCACTGGAGACTACCTTTTCCGCCGCCGCAAGCTTGGATTGAGCCGCTGGGTACTGGTGGGCCATGCCGTGCTGTGCGGCGTGATGACCGTGGCCGCGCTGTTGGTTCCCTGGTTTGTGCTCCATGGCCGTGAGTGGCCGCCGATTCATGCCCTGGTGATCGCGGCCTTGTCCGCCACCGGCGCGGCCTTGCTGATTCTCATCGTGGTTAAAGGCTTCGGCATCGTCCAGCTCCGGCTGGTCACCTCCTGCGTGCTGGTGGTGCTGGTGCTGTTCCTTTTTGGAGTGGGTCCGGTTTTCGGCATTCCCGCGATCGACGCCACCAAGCGGGTCATTCACCTGCTTGACCGTTCCTACTCCGCGCGCCCGCTGGCCGCCCGCATCGCCACCCTGGCTCCCGCCGACGAAACCGTCGCGGTGTTTAGAGTTCGTCGCGACGTTGAATATGGCCTCTCCTTCTATCGCAATCGCGAGGTAGTCAATTACGAGCGAAAGCGGCGTGCCCGATGAGCAGCACATCCTGGTCGTGCGGGTGTCTGGCCGCGGCGGCGTGGACCTGCACTCCCCGGCTGCGATTCAGGAGTACCTGGAAGGCCGCCACTATGAATCTCTCTTCAGTTGGCCGGAACAGGGACTGGTGGTCTATCTCGTGGGTAGCCGGTAAGCTGTTAAGCTATCGAATTATCAAGGAAGCCGTGTCTCGAAGGCGCAGTACTCGAAGATGCGCAGAGGGCTCACGCTGCGTTGTTGGGGTGGAGGGAACGTCGATCCTGTACAAGGCCGGCAGAATCAACGGGGACTTGACCCGCTGAAGAATTCTTTAGCGGATTTGAATGTGGCCTTCTTTGAGCAGCTTGTTGGAGCTGCGCCCTGTTTGGACATGACCAGCTTGCGGCCAGGGCGCATCCAAAGGGAGAAACATGGCAACCTGCGCTTCCATTGAGATCCTCGACCTGCGCCATTTCGCGGCGCAGGTGATGCGCTCTGTGCTCGAGGCCGAGGGTGTTGTGTGGAACCAGCGGCTGCACTGGGACTTCCGCGCTTCAAACAAATTACTCATGCAGTATCTGGACAACCGCATGCTGCCCGGCTTCGCGGCTCTCGATGCAGGCCAGGCCATCGGCTACACCTTCTGCGTCTACGAGGAGACCAAGGCCGTCATCGGCGACGTCTTCTCCGCCTGCGCGGACGACCACAAAATCGAGCAGACGCTGCTGCGCCACCTTTTTGAGTTGCTGCTTAACTCGCCGCAAGTGGACCGCATTGAATCGCAACTGCTGCTTCACCCCTCAGGCGTGCACGCCGATCTGTTTCGCGATGCCGGCTTTCAGGTCTTCCGTCGTCTCTTCATGGTCCGGCAACTGGCCGGTTTTCCTGCTCCACTCCGCGCCGACCTGCCCGTCGAACTCGAACTGCGCGCATGGCGGGACGAAGATCTTACCGCGGCTGGCCGCCTGATTGTCGAGGCCTACCGCGATCATCCCGACAGCATCATCAATGACCAGTACCGCTCGGCGCACGGGGCGTTGCGCTTTCTGCACAACATCGTTCGCTACGCGGGGTGCGGGGTGTTCTCCGGACCGGCCTCGTATGTGGTCGTCGAGCGCCACAGCCGCGACATTATCGCCCTGGTGCTGGGCTCTCGCGTAAGCCAGCAGAGCGGCCACATCACCCAGGTTTGCGTTCATCCCCACTACCGCCGCTGCGGCCTGGCCCGGCAGTTGCTTTCCCTGGCCGCCTTCAGCTTCATGCGCCAGGGCTCCAGCGAGATCTCTCTCACTGTCACGGAGGCCAACTCAACGGCAGTCGATCTTTACGTGGCCGAGGGATACACTTGCGCGCACACGTTCGACGCCGCCGTCTGGCAGCGGGGAGAGGCGGACTGAAGATAGCCGGGGAATTGGGGAAGAAAAGCGAGTGTTCCAGTTTCAGAAATCCACTCATTCATCCAACGATTCGAAGTGGCTCAAAGAAGAGCCCGCAGGGGCTGAAGCCCTTTTGATTTTGCACTGTATTCGGCACGACTGAAGTCGTGCCCTGTTACAAAGCCAAAGAACAAATCTGTATCGGACTTCATAAATTGCACGCTAGCGCGCGATGAGGAACATCAGCCAGCTCAGCACCAAGGCCGAAGCCGTAAACAGCACAAAACAATAGACTCCGTAGCGGATCATCCGGCGGGGAGTTTCGCGCTGGGTGATGCCGAAGACCACAGACGCGAACAGGGCGAACAGGACAACCGCGGCAAAGTGGGAAGGATGAAACACTAGGATTTCCTCCCGGTGCGCAGATTATGGGCGTCCACGGCGGCAATTACGTTCAGCAGCCCGGACACCACAATAAACCGCGTGCCATAGTCGGCGGTGGTCACCTGCACCTGGTCCGCGCCCAGCCCGAGGGCCCGGCTGACGAAATACAGCAGTCCATTGCCCAGGTCGCCGGCCAGTCCGAGAATGTCCAGGATGTCGTGCGCTCCGCCGTAAAGCTTGCCCTGCATGGCGATGCCCATGACGAACATGCCGAGAATGGAAGCCGCCAGCAGCGCTCCGCGTCCCCACTTGCGCAGCAGAAAATGCCCCGCTCCGGGGATCAGCCAGCCGGCGATCAGGGGCAGATACACAAATCCGCTTTCCGCCGCTGCGTTATTGTCTTGGGTCGTAGCCATTCCTTCTTGACTATACCGCACTAAAGCAGTGATCAGTTGTCAGTTGTCTCGCTGCGGCGGAGCGTTCACCAGAAGAGAGCAGACGCACTGGCTGCGATTCGGATTCTGCGGGGATGCACGGATTTTGCGGGGATGGAAACAGAGGGGCGGGAAACTCCGGTCTCCGCCAGGTCTTTCACGCCAGCAAGTAGCCGGGAACCTCCCAACGATCATCAAGCTGGGTGCCCCAGGTCCCGATTCTGGGACCTGGGAAAGCAGGAAGGCTTCTACGCTCGATCCTTGCGACTTTTCCCTGTCGCAAGGCAAGACAGCTTCAACCCGGACAAAACCACGCCAGCCCCACCGCAGGTGGTGGTAGGCTTTTTCTGCCATGAAAAGCACCCGCAAACCTGTCGCATTTCTCGCCGTCCCGTTGCTGGCGGCCCTTTCCGCCGCCTGTCTGCAAGCCCAGATGGTCTCTCCGGCCATCGACCGTCCGGACCAACCGTTCTCCTACTTCTCCAAGCCCACCGACGAAATCGGCGTCATGGATGCCGAAGCGGCCACCGAGATTACGCCCGAGGGCTACCTGCGCACCGGCTACGGCGAACTGATGTTCTTTGCCGGCCCCGAGCTGCATCCCACCAGCGTGCGCCTGCGCACCCTGGAAGAAGGCCGCCTGCCCATCGTTCACTATGATTTCGAGCGCGACGGCGTGACTTACCGCTTCACCATGTTCGCGGCGACGCTGGACGGCAAGCCGGAAGGCCCGCTGGTCAACTTTATCCGCATCGCGATCAAGAACCGGACGGCCCAGCCCACCCGCGCCATTCTCGCCACCGGCCTGCGCTACGACGCGCCCAACAACACCGGCGCGCCGCACGGCGACAACCGTTTCGACCGCCCCCGCGTGGGCAAGGTCCCCGGCGACTACCGCCAGCTCGGCGAGGCCTTCAGCCCCGACTGGGTCTATTCCTTCTCCGCCGACGGATTTCTCCGTGACGGACGCCTGCTGTACAGCTTCCCGGCCGGTTTCAACGCCCGCGGCTACACGCTGCACGGCCGCTACAACTACCCGCAGGACGTGACCAAGCCGGAAAAGCTCACGGTGGACCCGGTGGTTCCGGTGGGCATCGTGACCTACTCGCGGCTGTTGCAGCCCGGCGAGGAGTCGGTTCTCGACTTCAAGATGCCGGTGGTTCCCACCGCCGACCCGTCCGTTCTGGCCGCCCTTGCCCAGGCAAGTTTTGACCCGGCCAAGACCCAGGTCGTCAGTTTCTGGAACAGGATTCTGGCCCAGGGCATGCAGGTTTCACTGCCCGAGCAGAAGCCGGTCGATACCTTCTATACCAATCTCATCTACGACCTGATCGCCCGCGACCACATCGGGGACGACTACATCCAGACCGTCAACAAGCTCCACTACCACTCGTTCTATCTGCGCGACGGCGCGGACATCGCCCACAGCTACGACGTCACCGGCTACCCGGAGATCGCCCGGCAAGACCTGCTGTTCTTCGCCAAGTCGCAAAAGGCCGACGGCAACTTCCTCTCCCAGGAGCAGCAGTACGACGGCTGGGGCGAGGCCGTCTGGGGCTACGCGCAGCACTACCGCCTCACCCGCGACAAGGCCTTTGCCGAGTGGGCGCTGCCGCAGATCGACCGCGCCGTCGCCTGGCTCCATCAGGCCCGCGCCGCCGACCCGCTCCACGTGATGCCCTGGAGCGACGTGCTCGACAACGAATACGTTCCCGGCCACCTGACCGGCTACAACTTCCTGGCGCTTTCTGGTCTAGGTTTGGCCATGGAGATGGCCAACCAGACCGGCCACGCAGATTTGGCCAAAAAGTGGCAGCCGGAGTACGACAGCTACCGCGCGGACTTCTTCAAGGTTCTGGATCAGCGCGCCGCCAATGGTTATATTCCTCCCGCTCTCGACGGCCAGAAGGGCGGCTACGACTGGGGCAACCTGCTGGCCGTGGTTCCCGAGCCCACGCTCGACGCCCACGATCCGCGCGTGACCGCGACGCTCAAAATCACCCAGGCCAAGTACGCCGAAGGCATCATGACCTATGCCGACGGCGAGTTTCTGCACCACTACCTGACCATCAAAAACACCATGACCGAGGCCATCCGCGGCGATCAGGAGCAGGCGCTCAAGGAGTTTTACGCCCTGCTGCTCCATACCAGCTCCACCCACGCCGGCTTCGAATTCGCCATCCTGCCCTGGGGCAACCGCAACTTTGAGGACAACCTCTCGCCCCACGGCTGGTTCGCCGCCGAGTACCGTACTTTGCTCAGGACGATGATGGTCCGCGAAGAGCCCAACCAGCTCCACCTGCTCTCGGTCGTTTCGCCGGAGTGGATCGGGAAGGGCAAAACCATCGCCGTCAGCCAGGCGCCCACCAACTTCGGAACCATGGCCTTCACCCTCGACCAGCCGTCGGACCAGGAAGCGGTTCTGCACCTGAGCCCGGCCTTCACCGCCGCGCCGAAACAGATCGTGGTCCACCTGCCCTGGTTTGTTACGCTCCAGTCCGCCACCGCCGACGGCAAAGCGGTTCAGCCCGTCAACGGGGCCCTGGCCGTCTCTCCCACAACCAAAGAACTTCGCCTGCACTGGACCGTCAAACCCGATGCGCCGCAAATGAACTACGCCCGCACCGTCGAGGATTACAAAACCGAGTATGCCCGCCGCTACCAAATCCTGATGCACGGCGAACCGGGTGCCAAAAACTGAAGCGGAAACGGCTGCACCCAGAAAACCGCTGAACCAAGGGGGACCGGCGCGGGAACTTTCCTCGCGCCGGTCCCCTTTGCGTTACCCCCTTGCGATACCATTGTGAAATTGGAGCCGCGCATGTTTGTCGTTGTCTGGCAGTTCGAGATTGCTGAAGAGAAGGTTCCCGCGTTTGAAGCCGCCTACGGGCCGGAGGGCGTTTGGGCCAAGCTTTTCCGCACTTCGCCGGAGTACCAGGGAACCGAGCTGTTGCGCGATGCCTACATCCCCGGCAGCTACCTGACCATCGACCGCTGGGCCAGCGAAGACGCCTTCCGCGCCTTCCGCAAGGATCACGACCAGGAGTACGAGACCCTGGACCGCGCCTGCGACGACCTCACCAGCAAGGAAACGCGCATCGGCGCGTACACCGTTTGATTCAGAGGAGCACCTAAGTAACGGGTGCTCCGTATCCAGTCCAGCACATCTTCACCTTCTCTTCGCCATTATTTTCTGTTATTGTCTCTTTAGCCCTGCTACAATCCGTTCGAAATCAATTCCAGCCGCCGCGCCGTTTCCTGCGATAAATGCAGCAGATGCGCCGGCCGAGCAATCTGAGGAGCCCGCCCAATGGCCATTGCTGATGACCGCGCCAAAGCAGTAGAAACTGCCCTTGCACAGATCGAAAAACAGTTCGGCAAAGGGTCGATCGTGCGCCTTGGTTCCAAGGAAGCCCTGGTGCCCATTGCGGTCATCTCCACCGGCTCCATCAGCTTTGACGCCGCTCTGGGCGTGGGCGGCATTCCGCGCGGCCGCGTGATCGAGGTCTATGGGCCCGAGTCCTCGGGCAAAACCACCATCTGCCTCCAGATTATTGCCGAGGCCCAGAAGCTGGGCGGCCTGGCCGCTTTTGTCGACGCCGAGCACGCCCTCGACCCCGCCTATGCGCGCAAACTGGGCGTGGATATCGACAATCTGCTGGTTTCTCAGCCGGATAGCGGCGAGCAGGCCCTGGAGATTACCGAAGCTCTGGTCCGTTCCGGCGCCATCGACGTGCTGGTTGTGGACTCGGTGGCGGCCCTGGTGCCCCAGGCTGAGCTGGACGGCGAGATGGGCGAGTCCCACATGGGCTTGCAGGCCCGCCTCATGTCCCAGGCCCTGCGCAAACTCACCGGCACGGTCTCCAAATCGCGCACCGCGCTCATCTTTATCAACCAGATTCGCGAAAAGATCGGCGTCATGTTCGGCAATCCGGAAACCACCACCGGCGGCCGCGCGCTCAAGTTCTACTCCTCGGTCCGCGTGGATATCCGCCGCATCGCCGCCATCAAGGACGGGGACTCGGTTACCGGCAACCGCACCAAGGTCAAGATCGTCAAGAACAAGGTGGCCGCGCCCTTCCGCGAGGCAGAGTTCGACATTCTCTACGGCGAGGGCATCAGCAAAGAGGGCGACGTGCTCGACCAGGCCGTGGCCAACAACATCGTGGAGAAGTCCGGCTCCTGGTATAGCTATTCGGGCGAGCGCATCGGCCAGGGCCGCGAAACCACCCGCACCTTCCTCAAGGAAAACAAGGAAGTGTATGGCCGCATCGACGCCGACCTGCGCAAGAAGCTGAACATCGGCGGCTCCAAGGCCGAGATTCCCGAGATTCCCGCCACTGGCCCCGCCGAGGCCAAGGAAGCCGTCCGCGGCCGCAAGGAAAAGTAATCCGGCAAAACAGGAAAAAGCGGCTGCCTTCGGGCAGCCGCTTTTTCATGATGCGGAGTCTCCAGGCTAGCGCGGAATCCCGTTCGCTGACTGTCGGGGATGGAAAAATTGCCTCGATTTGGATGCAGCCTTGTCCAAACTACGCTCTCAAGTGTCCTGCTTTGTGAGGTACGGCTGCTCCTTTCGCTGCTATCATCCCAGTGGAGCAGCCTCGTATGAACGTAAAAGCCCTCTATCCCGGCACCTTCGACCCGCCGACCAACGGGCATGTTGACCTGATTCAGCGCGGCGCCAAGCTCTTCGGCCACGTAGTCGTTGCCGTCCTCAACAATCCCGGCAAAAATCCGTTGTTTTCTGTCGAGGAGCGCATCGAGATGCTGCAGGAGTCCACATCCACCCTGACTAACGTCTCCGTGGCCGCATTCGACGGCCTGATGGTGGACTTTGCGCGTCAGCAGGGCGCCTCCGCCGTTCTGCGCGGCATTCGCGCCATCTCCGACTACGAATATGAGTTCCAGATGGCCCTGATGAACCGGCGTCTGGCTCCGGAGATCGAGACCGTTTTCCTGCAGCCGGCCGGCCGCTACTCCTTTGTGAGCTCGCGCATGCTCAAGGAAGTGTTCAGCTTTGGCGGCGATGTCTCCGGGCTGGTGCCGCCCAATGTTCTGCGCCGCCTGCGCGGCCGCATCATCCCCAGCTAAGGCGGATGGAGCAGGATTTGTGATTTCCCAGGTCTCAAAATCGAGATCCGCGGCATCCTTATGCTTTGCGGTTGCCCTGAAATCTGTAAAGA
>CAVZNE010000125.1:0-4617 GCA_963776445.1 Terriglobales bacterium | reverse complement strand
AAGGCGAACCCTCGGGATAGTTGGGACCGCTACGCGTGCCTTCCGGCTTGAGCGTATGCAGCAAGTCGCCGTCGCCCTTGTCGCTGGGCATGGCCAGGTTGGAGCGGAGCGGGGGCAGTTCGATTCCCTCGATCAGCATCCGCACCTCTTCCGCGTCGATGGTTTCGCGCTCCAGCAGGGCCGCGGCAATGCGGTGCATCGCGTCCTGGTTGGCTTCGACCAGGGTGTGCGCCGACTGGTAGGCTTCGTCGATCAAGCGGCGAACCTCAAGATCGATCTGCCGGGCCGTCTCCTCGCTGAAGTCGCGATGCTGCGAAATCTCGCGGCCCAGGAAGATTTGCTCCTCCTTCTTGCCGAAGGTGAGCGGACCGAGGCGGCTCATGCCGTACTCGCAAACCATGCGCCGGGCCAGATCGGTGGCCACTTCAATATCGCTGCCTGCGCCGGTGGACATCTGGTTGAGGAAGATCTCCTCCGCCACGCGCCCGCCGTAGGCCGTCGCCAGCCGCGTCTCCAGATAGCCGAGCGTGTAGTTGTGCCGGTCGTCGGGCAGATAGATGGTGACGCCCAGCGCCATGCCGCGCGGAATGATGGTGACCTTGTGGATGGGGTCGGAGTTTTCGCGCTTGAACGAGACTAGCGCATGCCCCGCCTCGTGATAGGCAGTGACCCGCTTCTCCTCGTCGGTCAGTAGCATGGACTTGCGCTCGGCGCCCATCAGCACCTTGTCCTTGGCCAGCTCGAAGTCGTACATCACAACCTGCTTGCGGTTCATGCGCGCAGCGCTCAGGGCCGCCTCGTTGACCATGTTGGCCAGGTCGGCGCCGCTGAAGCCCGGTGTTCCGCGAGCCAGAACGTTGAGGTTGGTGTCGTCGGAGACGGGCACCTTCTTGACGTGGACGCGGAGAATTTCTTCGCGGCCGCGCACATCGGGCAGGCCCACCACCACGCGGCGATCGAAGCGGCCGGGGCGCAGCAGCGCGGGATCGAGCACGTCGGGCCGGTTGGTGGCCGCGACCAGTATGACGCCGTCGTTGGACTCAAAGCCGTCCATCTCGACCAGCAATTGATTCAGGGTCTGCTCGCGCTCATCGTGTCCGCCGCCCAGGCCCGCGCCACGATGGCGGCCCACGGCGTCGATTTCGTCGATGAAGATGATGCAGGGAGCGTTCTTTTTGCCCTGCTCGAACAGGTCGCGCACGCGGCTTGCGCCCACGCCGACAAACATCTCAACAAAGTCCGAACCGGAGATGGAGAAGAACGGAACATTGGCCTCGCCGGCTACGGCACGCGCCAGCAGGGTCTTGCCGGTTCCCGGAGGCCCCACCAGCAGCACGCCCTTGGGAATGCGGCCGCCCAGCTTTTGGAACTTCTGCGGCTCGCGCAGATACTCGATGATCTCCTTCAGCTCTTCCTTGGCCTCGTCTACGCCGGCCACATCCTTGAAGGTGATCTTTTTCTGCTGCATCGAGAGCAGGCGCGCGCGGCTCTTGCCGAACGACATGGCCTTGTTGCCGCCCGACTGCATCTGCCGCAGCATGAAGAACCAGATGGCAATCAGCACCACGAACGGGCCGATGTTGAACAGCAGTTGCAGGAAGATGCCGTTGTTCTGCGGCTCCTTGATGGAGAAGCTGACCTTGGAGGCGAGCATCGCCTTCTCAAGATCCTGATAGTTGGTTGGAACCGTGGTGTGGAATTGATCCTTGGGCGAGGCTTTCAAATGACCGTGCAGTTCGTTGCCCTGAATGGCCGCATCCTGCACCGCTCCCTGCTGGACCTTGTCGAACAGGTCGGAGTAGGGGATCTCGTTGTCCTTGCCCATGCCCTGACTTCTCTGCACCACACCCCACAGAAGCATGAGGCAGATGAGGATAAAGACCCAGAACATGATCGTTTTAACGGTCGAATTCACCAGGATTCCTCTTTTCCCGGCGGGGGAGAAGCCGCTGACTGCACCTCTATCACCGCCTACATCACTCTTTAGACGTTCGGCTGCACTCTGAAGTTACACAAAGTACACGACGCCTCGGCGGGAGACACAGATACCCTTCCGCCAGGATGGTAGTAACTCCGATTGTACTCCCAAGCCAGTTCGCCTTGCAGGAATCCAGAGGCCGGTTCCCTTTCGGGTTCGTGCCTCTCCTGCATCCATTGGCTATCCCATTCTGGAAAGGCGATTAACCGTTTGGATCGAGCGGCGTGGCCTCGATTTCGATTCCCGGTTCGGGCTCCAGTTCCGCGCCTTTCATCCACACAATGCGGCCGCTTAATTCCAGGACCGGCCAAAGCGCCCGGCCGGAGCCGGTCACCCGCAGCCGCTCCAGCACTTCCTTCACCTTGCGCGGCCCGCTGGAGTGGCGCAGCAGCACCCGGTCGCCCGGCTTCCAGTTGCGCAACAGGGCTGTTTGGCCGGCATTTGCGCGTTGGTCACCGCCGGAAAGCCGGATGCGGAGCCGCAATCCAAACGCCGGAGCGACGATTTCGCCGGGAATCGACATTCGATACTCGGGAACCGCCTCCTTAACGCCCTCTCCAACAGTCGCAATGGTCTCCACCTCCAGGCGCAGTTCGCGGTGGGTGCGCTCGGCGCGCAGTCCCTGGGCCAGTTCGCACTTTTGTCCCGCGCGGCCATTGAGCGCCAGCAAGCGTAGCGCCTCGGTGGCGGCAAAATCGGGCGCCGCGCCCAACTGGCCGGCAGCGGCGCGAAGCAGCCGCCGCTGCAACGCCGGAGCAAGCGCTGCCAGGCGAACCACATCCAGCGCCAATCCGTCGCTTGCTGCCCTGCCCCCGCCGCGCACCGGGCGGCCCGGCAAAATCAGTTGCGGCGTCAGGCGGGCCAGTTCGGCCTGCCACCAGGCTTCCTCATCGCGGGCCAGTGCCGCCATCTGCGCCAGGTGCTCGCGCATCTGCGGGTTCCAGGTTTCCAAAAGAGGCAGCAGTTCGTGGCGGATGCGGTTGCGGGTATAGGTCAAGTGCTGGTTCGTCGAGTCTTCCCGCCAGCTTTGGCCGAGAGACTTCAGATAGGCCTCCACCTCGGCCCGCGAGGCCGCCAGCAGCGGGCGCAAAATGCGGCCCTCGGGAAATTCGACCACCGGATGAATGCCGGAAAGCCCTTCAGTCCAGGCGCCGCGCAGAAACTTGCCCAGCACGGTCTCTGCCTGATCGTCACGGGTGTGGGCGGTGGCCACGGCATCCACTTCTCCAGCCGCCATCAGTTGCCGGAACCAGCCATAACGCACCCGCCGCGCCGCTTCCTCAATGGACTCGGCGGCCTTGCCGGAGGCGCTGTCGGCCCGCGCTTCGGCGGCAATATCCATCCTGGCTTCGTGGAAGGGCAGGACCAGTTCCGCCGCCAAACTGCGGGCAAACTCCAGATCGGCATCGGCCTCTGCGCCGCGCAAGCCGTGGTGCAGGTGAGCGGCGTGCAGCACCAGGCCCAGTTCCCCGCTTCTCTGCGCCAGGGCGCGCAACAGGGCCACGGAGTCCGCGCCTCCAGACAGGCCCACGGCCAGCCGCAGACCCGGTCGCAGCAGCGCCGTGTCAATCGGCAGGCTCAGGGGCGGAAGCGTTGCGGAAGCCAGTTTTGGGGTCGGCGATCGGCTCATTCCAGAATCATACGGTCCCTGCGCCCCCTCTTGCCGGGGAACGTCCCGCCGGACGTATCCCCATGGAAAGCCCCGCCGTTGTATACTCCACCCGGTATGCAAGTATTTGCGATTCTTCCAGCGGCGGGACTGGGCACCCGGATGGCCGGGGCTCAACCCAAACAGTTTCTTTCGCTTAACGGTCTCCCCATCCTGATTCACTCGCTGCGCGCGTTTGCCGCGGCCAAGCGGGTCACGGCGATCTACGTAGCCGTGCGCAAGCCGGAGATGGAGCGGGTCCAGGCCCAGGTTGCCGAGTATGCAGCCGAGTACGGCTTTGCCGGGCGCGTGCAGGTGGTGGAGGGCGGCGACAACCGGCAAGAGTCGGTCTCGCATGCGCTGGCCGCTCTGCCTGCCGACGCGGACGACATTGTGCTGGTGCACGACGCGGTGCGCCCGCTGATTGACGCGGCCACCATCGACCGCACCATCGACGCGGTCCTCTTGCACGGAGCGGCCATCGTCGGGCTGCCGGCCGTGGATACCATCAAGCAGGTGGAGCGGACCGCCCACGGAGCGATCATCACTTCGACTATTCCCCGCGAGTTCGTGGTGCTGGCGCAAACGCCGCAGGGCTTCCGCTACGGCCTGTTGCAGCGCGCCTTTGCCGAAGCCACGGAAGACGGCTTTGTGGGCACCGACGAAGCCTCGGTGGTCGAGCGAGCCGGTCAGCCGGTCGCCGTGGTGCACGGCTCTCAGGTTAATCTCAAGATTACCCAGCCGGGCGACCTGGAGTTGGCCGAGTTCTACCTGCGCCAGCGCAGCCGATAAATCCGGCAGGGCGAGTCATCAGAAGATCGCCCTCCACAGGGCCCAAGGACAGGCACGAAAATGGATACTCGCATCGGATTTGGCTATGATTCGCACGTCTTCAAGCCCGGCGTGCCGCTGCGCATTGGCGGACTCTCGCTGGACCACCCCGAGGGCCTGGCCGGCCACTCCGACGGCGACGTGCTGCTGCACGCGATTA
>CAVZNE010000124.1:0-3284 GCA_963776445.1 Terriglobales bacterium | reverse complement strand
GAGGGACGGAATTCCCGGCGCGAAAGTCTACAGGAACCTGAAGAAAATCGTTTTTTCAGGTTCCTGCGGAGGCGCTGAAAATCCGTGTCTAGAACTCTACACAGATTGAGTCCTGTTGGACAAACGGAGAACCGGGGAAAACTACTCCCCGGCGGGTCAGGCAGATTTTGAAGGCTCCGGGGCAGCTAGACCGCGGCGCTGCTCTTGAAGAAGTCCAGCGATTTTTCCAGCCCTTCCTTGAGCTGAATGTGCGGTTCCCAGCCGAGCAGGGTGCGGGCCTTGGTAATGTCGGGGCAGCGGCGGGTGGGGTCGTCCTCGGGCAGGGCTTCAAAGCGCAGTTCGCTCTTCGAGCCGGTCACCTCCAGCACCGCCTGGGCGCACTCGAGGATGGTGAATTCGTCGGGGTTGCCGATGTTGACCGGCATGTGCTCCTCGGAGCGCGAGAGGCGCAGGATGCCCTCGATCAGGTCGTCGACATAACAGAAGCTGCGGGTCTGGCTGCCGTCGCCATAGATGGTGAGCGGCTCGCCGCGCAGGGCCTGCATCATGAAGTTGGAGATGACCCGGCCGTCGCTGGGATGCAGGCGGGGACCGTAGGTGTTGAAGATGCGGACCAGATGGGTGTTGACGCCGCGCGAACGGTGGTAGGCCATGACCAGCGCCTCGGCAAAGCGCTTGGCCTCGTCGTAGACCGAGCGGGGTCCGACCGGGTTCACATTGCCCCAGTACTCCTCTGTCTGCGGATGCTCAAGCGGGTCGCCGTAGCACTCCGAGGTGGAGGCGTGCAGAAAGCCTGCGCCATATTTGGCGGCGATTTCCAGGGTGTTCTCAGCCCCGGCAGAGCCCACCCGCAGGGTCTCTATCGCCAGACGCAGATACTCCGGCGGGCTGGCCGGCGAGGCCAGGTTGAAGACGTAGTCCACCGGACCTGGATCGAAGGGCTGGCAGATGTCCTGTTCCTCGAAGCGGAAGCGCGGCTCCCCGGCCAGGTGAGCCAGGTTTTCGCGGTCGCCGGTCGAGAGGTTATCGACGCCGACAACGCTGTGGCCCTCGCCCAGCAGGCGATCGGTCAGGTGAGAGCCAAGGAATCCGGCAGCGCCGGTAACGAGTATGTGCATAGTTAAAAACCTATTCTCAGAAGCCCGGAAAGTGACACGGGCACTGGTAACTCATGTTGAATAAGGCAGTGAGGGAAGAGGTATTCTTCACAATACGGCCTTGAGCGGCTTGCCCTGCTGCGCCTGGTAACTTGCCGGCCGGCCAACGCTCACATAGGTGAAGCCGTGGTCCTGCATCTACTTGCGGCTTATACAGGTTGCGCCCGTCGATCACGATGGGGAAGCGCACCGCCTGGTTGAGCCGCACCAGGTCGATCGCGGCAAACTCCTTCCAGTCGGTCAGAATCAGCACCGCGTCGGCGTCCTTGGCCGCTTCGTAGAGATCCCCGGCATAGCTGAGCTTCTCTGAGGGCGGCAGCGCAGTCCTTGGCGCGTTCCATGGCCGCCGGATCGTAGGCCGTAACGGTGGCGCCCGCTTCCAGAAGCTTCTTGATGACGTCGATGGCCGGAGACTCGCGAATATCGTCGGTGTCGCCCTTGAAGGCCAGGCCCAGCGCCGCCAGCCGCTTGCCGCGCAGCGTCCACAGCGCCGACAGCACCTTGTTGAAGAAGATATCCTTCTGCGTCTCGTTGATCTTGCGGATCTCCTCGAGCAGTTGGAAGTCCACGCCCCGCTGCTGCGCCACCCAGTGGAAGGCGGCCACGTCCTTGGGAAAACAGGACCCGCCATAGCCCAGCCCGGCGCGCAGAAACTTGGGGCCGATGCGGCTGTCCATGCCCATGCCGGCGGCGATGTCCTCGATGTCCGCGTCCACCGCCTCGGCCAGGTTGGCCACCGCATTGATGAAGGAGATCTTCAGCGCCAGGAAGGCATTGGAGGCGTGCTTGATGATCTCCGCACTCTGCGCCGAGGTGACCAGCAGCTTGGCCGGATGCTGCGGCGCTGCAGAGTCCCTGGCAGCGCATCGGGTTGCGCATAGTAGCTGCCCCCGGTGAGCGGCTCGTAGATGCGCCGCAGCACCTCGGCGGAGCGCTCTGCGCCGGCGCCCACCACGATGCGGTCGGGATGCAGAAAGTCCATGATGGCCGTGCCTTCGCGCAGGAACTCGGGGTTCGAAACCACGTCGAAGCTCTTGGGGTCCACGCCGTGGCGATGCAGCACGCGGCGAATCCACTCGTTGGTGTAGACCGGCACCGTGCTCTTTTCCACGATCACCTTGTAGCCGTCGATGGAGCGGGCAATCTCGGAGACCACGGCCTCGACGTAAGAGAGGTCGGCGGCGCCGGTGTCGCCCTGGGGCGTGCCCACGGCGATGAAGATAGCCTCGCTGCGCTCGACCGCCCCGCCCAGATCGGTGGTGAACTCCACGCCGCGGCCGCGATGCCTGGCCAGCAACTCGGGCAGGTGCTCTTCGAAGATGGGCACGCCGCCTTCGCGCAGAGTCTTCACCCTGGCTTCGTCATTGTCCACGCAGATGACGCGATGGCCCATTTCGGCAAAACAAACGGCCGCAACGAGTCCTACATATCCGGACCCGATCACACAGATGGAAACTGGCTTTGACATGAGAGAGTGCTGTCTCCTTCGCTGCTTTTCATGGGAGTGAGCGGCATGAGCCATTGAGGGCCGGTGAAGCGATCGCGCGAAGCTTGCGATAAAAGGAAATTCGGTAGGGGACCATCCGGCGCGCGTGCAGTCCGGGTTTCTCCAAAAGGGGCGGGGAGGTGACGCAAGTCGCTACCCCGAAAGCCCAAGGTCAACTGTCTCTAGGCTATCCGGTAAAGCCGCGATTGAGCAAACAACGGGCGTGGTTTCTGGGACTTTGGCGGGAGCCGGGAGCCGAATTGTCGTCTGCTAAAGTTGAAACTCGGATGGAGAAACGGCGCGGCTCGATGTTTATTCCGGCATCCAAGTGGATGGCCGCGGAAGAATTACAGAATTAAGGATGGGGGAAAACACATGGTGATGTCAGGGCAACTTACGCACCCGGGAATGGCGCCTTTTCGCATTGCGCCCAGATTTGTGGGCCGGGTGTGGGGCTACGAGGATCTGCGTCCCTGGTATGACCGCGTTGCCACAGCGGGTGAACCCATCGGAGAGGTCTGGCTCAGCGGGGACGAGAACCTGGTGGCGACCGGCCCCCATGCCGGAAAGCCGCTGGGCGGCCTGTTTCTTGAAACCCCCGAGGCGCTGCTCGGTTTGGCTGCTCCATCGCCGCAGTCGCT
>CAVZNE010000123.1:0-6312 GCA_963776445.1 Terriglobales bacterium | reverse complement strand
CGCGATCGATAAGGCGCAGGAAGCCGACGCCTGCGCGCGCCAGCGACTCTGCCTGCGCACTGCCCAGCCCGCCGCATCCCACAAGCGCAACCCGCGCTTGCGAAAGGCGGCGCTGCCCGTCTTTACCAATCTCGCGGAAGCGAATCTGGCGCGAGTAGCGATCGTGATCGGCGGAAGTCTTCACTTCACTCATTTCTACGCCTCAGTGAGCCTATTGTTCAACGGTCCGTACAGGAATGGCAAGGATCGAGCGCGGCCTGAATCAAGCGCACATCCGCGATCGTATTTTCATCACCTTGGCCGCCACCGATGGAATGTTGGCAAAGCTCGGAGTGCGCACCTTGACCCGAAGGGGCGTATCGCTGCGTTGGAAGCAAGGTAGTAGAAGACCTCGCCGCGCGGAGCCTCGATGCGCACCACGGCATTGCCTGCCGGAACAGAGTAAATCTCGCCGGCATGAATCGGGCCTGCGGCATGCGATCCAACACCTGATCGATGATCTTGCAGCTTTCCACAATTTCAAGCGCGCGCACTACAACCCGCGCCAACACATCGCCCGCGGTTTGAACCGGCATGGCGAACTCGACCTTGTCATAAGCGAGATAAGGCTGATCGCGTCGCAAATCCGTATCGAGCCCGGAAGCGCGCGCGACGGGACCCACGACTCCGTAGGCAATGGCGTCTTGCCGCGTCAGCACGCCCACGCCCTGGCAGCGCGCAATCACAGTCTGGTCCGTCGTCAGCAGGGAAATCAAAGTCCCTTCTGTAACGGCACGGATTCCGTGAATCACTTCGCGCACCTTGGCGTCATCCCGAAGATCCCGATTCACTCCGCCAATGCGGTTCATCGAAAAGTTGACGCGATTGCCGGAGATCGATTCAAGCGCATCCATCACCGACTCGCGGAGACGGAAGATCTGCATGAAAAGAGTTTCGAAACCGATCAGTTCGGAAGCGACACCCGCCCAAAGCAGATGGGAGCGCAGGCGTTCCAGCGCGGCCATCACCATGCGGATGTGCCGGCCGCAGCCGAAGGCCAACAATTCCAGACACCAATCACAGCAGGCAAATGCCCGATCTGAAGCGATGCGGATCGTAGTTTGTCTACCAGGATGCATCCCTATGGATGATGCGCCGCAACGCGCGCCGCGCGATATACGAATGGAAGGATTTGCCCAGCGGGCTCCTGTGAGCGAATCGACCGAGTGGATCGACCGCTATGCGCGGATTCAGGAAGCTGAAAGCGTAACTCTCGACGCCGCCGTTGGGCGCATTCTTGCGGAATCATTCGTCACCCCTGCTGACGGTCCGCCAACCGACATTGCCGTCCGCGATGGTTACGCTTTGCGTTCCTGCGAAACGGTTGGCGCGGGCAGCTACAATCCACTTCCGTTTTGCCTGCAAGACCATCAACCCGCCTTGCGGCCTTACTCTGAGGTCTGTCCAATCGCAAATGCGCTCGGCCGAGTCCTGTCGCGCAACGTGATTTCCCCAGTGGATGTGCCTGGATTCGACCGCTCGCGGATGGATGGTTTTGCCGTGCGATCCATCGATACGACTGGAGCAACCGACGATTCTCCACGCACGCTCCAACTCAATGCAAAGATTCTTACGCCGGGCGTTGTTCCCACGATGGATGTGGCGGGCTTCTCGGTCAGAGCGCTGAATGTGGGCAGCAACGGCGGCCTTACGGCAGCAAAAGGGGCGAATGCGACATCGCGGGAATTCACCTGATGGATCCTGTGTCCGGAGAATACAATCGTCCATTCCTGACAGACGATCTTCAACTCGCCACAGAATATATGCGGCTCCAGGGAATTGTGTTTCGGGCCGGAGATGAACGCTTCGAAGGGCGCGATGCAGTGCAGGCGGCCGAAGACGCGTGCGCGGATCCTGCTTGCCTTTTCATCAATCGCAATGCCGGAAGCGGCACACGCATCCTGATCGACGGTCTCTTGAAGGGATGCCAGCCTGCGGGATACTCCAACCAGGCAAAGACGCACAATGCCGTGGCAGCCGCTGTGGCGCAGGGCCGGGCCGACTGGGGCGTTGCCATCCGCACAGTCGCCCAGCAATACGGTCTTGGATTTCTGCCTCTGCAAGCCGAGCACTACGAATTCGTGATTCCAAAAAATCGCACGCAGCGGGCTCCTGTGCTTTGCTTCCTGGCGATCTTGCAGAACCCGGAGGTTCGCGCTGCGTTGCAGCAACTCGGCTTCGAGTTTGAGAAGTCTGCATTGTGAACAGATTCCAGCACGCGACTGCTTCAAAGCCACACCGGGAGAAATGAATGCCAAAGCCTTCAACCGCCAGACCCGCTATTCCTTATGCGCGTGTGGAGCATCCTGCTTCGGACCCTTCACCTTCTGTCGATCGGCATTCTTGTTGGGGGTCACGCGTTCAACGCGCCGATCGCGCCACTGCGCCCCATGCTCTACCTGGCAATCGTCAGCGGCGTTGGCATGGCATTCATTGAGGCCTGCCCTTGCTGGCAAGCTCTCTTTCAGGGCTGGGGAATTCTTGTGATGACCAAGCTGGCGCCGCTCTGTGCAGTTCCGTTTGCGTGGAGCCACCGCTTTGCAATCCTGGTTGTGGTCCTGGCGATTGCATCGGTGGGTTCGCACATGACCAAACGGCTACGCCATTGGGCGCCGTTCTTCGGCCCAGAGGCCAACAGCTATAGTAAAACCAGAGTTGGTGTATCCCGAAAGCAGTTCATCCAAGTCGACGCGAACCTCAGGGAGCGGCGCCGCATGCATCGTCTCCGAATCCGTACTCTTTCATCTTGCGATACAGAGTATTGCGGCTGATTCCAAGCGACATGGCGGCTCTGTGAATGTTGTGCTTGTAGTGGGCAACTGCTCTGCAGATCATCTCTTTTTCGACTTCGACCAGAGGCAGCAACGGCGCAGATTCCGCGGGAATGCCCGCATTCCGCTCGCCATCCTGAGAAGCCAGATCGAAGTGTTCTGCTCTCAAGAGTGGATCGTCGTCCGCCAGCTTGATCGCTCTCTCGATCAAGTTCTCCAGGTCCCGCACATTCCCAGGCCACGGTTAGGCCTTCAGTTCCTCCAGCAGATCCTCGTCGAAATCCTTGGGATCCACTTTATTCTCGCGGCGATTTTGAGGGAGAGACTCTGCGCAAGTGCCGGAATGTCTTCCAGCCGCTCGCGCAACGGCGGTATGCGGAGATTGAGTACATTCAGCCGATAGTAGAGATCCCGCCGAAAACGCCCATCTTTCACTTCCTGTTTCAAGTCCTTCAGCGTTGCGGCGATGATCCGAATATCGATGCCCCGGTCGGCGGAGGCGCCGATGCGCGTCACCTTTCGTTCCTGAATCACACGGAGCAGTTTCATCTGCGCGATCAGCGGCATGTCGCCGATCGCGTCGAGGAACAGCGTCCCTCCATTCGCCATCTCAATCTTGCCTGCCTGCCCACCCCTTTTTCGCTCCAGTGAATGATCCTTCCTCGTAGCCGAACAATTCACTTTCGATCAAGGTTTCTGGCAGCGTGGCACAGTTGACGGCCACGAACGGCCCCGTGCTTCACTGTCCACTGTAATGAATCGCTTGCGCAACCAGTTCCTTGCCCGTGCCGCTCTCGACTTGCAGCAATACCGTGGACAAGCTGGCCGCCGCCATTTGGGTGCGCGCCTTCAACTCGGTCATGCCGGCGCCGTCGCCCACAATGTCGTTGACAGAAACGCCCGATGCAACAAGACAATACTGCCTGGCAGGAGACCGTAACTTGGTAATCTCACGAAAGGTTGCAACGGCTCCTATAATTGTCCCGCCCTCGTCGCGAAGCAGCGAGGCGGTACTGCGAATCTTCTTGCCTGATTGGCCGCAGACAACTTCTTTGTCCTCGTACTGCACGCCATCGTTCAGTATCTGCAAGAGCGGAAGATGGCAATTTGTCAACTGGATAATGCTCCGGCCCCGCACGAGCCTCGGATCGATGCCGAAGATCTCCGCACCCTTGGAGTTGATCTCGGTCACAACTCCGCGGTTATCTACCGAAATCATCCCATCCGACATGCTCTCCAGCAGAATGGTGGAGTAGCGGTTGGCGTTATAGAGCTTCTCGGTGGCGCGCTGCAGGCGAAGCTGATTCTCGATAGAGCCAACCGCCGCTACGACCATGCCCAGAGTGTCAACATTGGAGGAGCGATAGTCGCCGCTCTGGTCGAGCACGCCCACCATCTTGCTGTCGGCGTCGTAGATGGGGGAAGCGGAACAAACCAGAAAATGGTTTGGCTAGCAGTAGTGCTCCTCGGCAAAAAACGGCACCGGCTTGCGCTCGAAGATGGCGGTGCCAATCGCGTTGGTGCCCTTCGAAGCCTCACTCCAGTCCCCCCGGGATACATCTCCACGGGGCGCGTAAGCGAGACCACATCGGAATCGCCGATCCCATCCACAAGAACCCCGGTCTCATCGCTAAGCACCACCTGGAATCCGGTATTCTTCACAAAGTTGTACAGTCGCTCGATCACCGGCCGCGCTATTTTGACGAGAAGCTGGCGTTGATACAGACGGTCCTTGAGCTGGAGAAGATCGACGCGATGGCACTCAGGGCAAAGCGGATCAACGCTCAGGTTATGACATCGCTGCCACGAGCTTGCAATTCCGGACTCAGATGACGAACGTCCAATGACGCTCCGCCGGTGTACTGCTGCCATGCGTTCTGAATGACGAGATTGTCCGACGGCACTCAGACCTCCACATGAATGACAAGTTACAACTTGTTTATTATATGAAGCAGCGCTGGCGGTGATTTTCATCACGTTCAGCGCGTGCATTGCCGCTTACGAAAGCATCACAATGCCGCGTGCTTACGGCACGATACAACGCTTAATGAGGTGTTCAATTTTGACACAAAAACGCCGCTCCGCCCTATCTTCCCAAGCGCGTTGAGAGCGGCTGACGTCCAGGATAGGTGTCACGTTTTGTGACACTCGCGCCATCTCGGGACACCTGAATGGAACAGGACTCCCGCTATCTCGTGTGCATGTTAGACGTCTGGCGTGAAGCTGCGCGGATTGATTCACCTGTTTCACGATTGGCCACAAAGTTCAACCTGTTTAATATCAGTATATTTGGCCGTCACAGTCGAGGGAAAATGATCTTGGCCTGCCCTTCCGCGCCCGCCTTGAAGAGATTCGCGACCGCCAGCCGCGGCAATGGCACGATATGTGCGAATAGAGAGATATCTGCACCAACGCCTTCCGGCAATGTCGTACTTTGGATATCGTACGGATAGGTGCATCTGCCCACTGCCCCTATGCGGAACTATAGCGGGGCAATTCAGGAACTGAAACAAGGATTGGACCATTGATGAAAAACTTTTGCTAGTGATGCTCTCCGTTCTATTCGCTTCACTCTCCGCAGTGGCTCAAACCGATGCGGGCACGGGCTCGATAACTGGCGTGGTGAAGGATCCGAATCAGGCGGTACTCGCGAATACCCAGGTCGTGCTCACCAGCCTGGCGGCCAGGACTAAGGCCGCAACGGCGACCGATGAGCTGGGAATCTACGTGTTTCCCGCCTTGCAGCCGGACGCTTATTCTGTTGCGGTGGAAGCCAAGGGGCTTCAGCCGAAGGCAAGCAGCGAACTCAACCTGGCAGCAGGCCAGAGCCGCCACTTCGATATCTTCCTCCAGCTTGCCGGAAACACCGAGACCGTCAGCGTCTCAGCCGGCTCCGTCGAGAACGCCTATCGCGTGGAGCACGTCACTCCGGGCGGCCCGTTTGGCATCACGCCCATCCTTGACCTTCCTTATTCAATTAATGTGATCTCGCGCCAGTTGATCGACGATACGAAAGCGAGAAATTTCAAGGATGCCGCGAAGTACCTGCCACTGGTGTCATTTCAGGAGATGCAGGGACCCGAGGTTCTGCGTCCCGAAACGCGCGGGTTCCAGGGCAGCAACATGCAGAATGACCGCAAGGATGGAATGGGAATCGCGGTCACCACGCCCTCCGCACTTGAGGAATACGAACAGTTGGAAGTCGTCTACGGCTTGGGCGGCTCCATGTTTGGCCCCGCCAACCCGTCCGGGATGTTCAACTTCGTCACCAAGCGTCCCACCGGCGAACCGCTGCGCGAAGTCGAGTTGCAGTATGAAGGCAGCACCGTCGCCACCAGCCATGTCGATCTGGGCGGCCGCCTGGGGCCGAACAAGGTCTTCGGCTATCGCACAAATCTGGTGTTGGGCGATGGCGCCGGCTACGTCACCGGCAGTCAGCTTCGCCGCCAGTTGGCAGCCGTGGCGCTGGATGTTCGCCCCTTCGCTCATACCGTTGTCGAGG
>CAVZNE010000122.1:0-12427 GCA_963776445.1 Terriglobales bacterium | reverse complement strand
AAACGAGATCTAGCCGTTTTCCACGCGATTTCCGCCATTGGTTTTTCGTGTTATGGAGGGCGGCATCTGCGCGGGCGATCAGCTCCATGGCCGCTACGCCGGCCGTCCATTGAGCGACTCCCAGGCTGATTGTGATCTGTCTGGGACATTCTGGAACGTTCAAAGCCTCTTACATCCTTCCGAATGCGTTCGGCGATATCGCTGGCAGCCTCCATCGAGGAACCTGGCAACAGCAGGACAAACTCATCGCCACCATAACGAGCAGCCGTGTCTTACAGCCGCAATTGACGCTTGAGAACCGGACCCAGGCGGGCGAGCACTTGGTCTCCAGCCAAATGACCGAACTGGTCGTTGATCGGCTTGAAGTGGTCCAGATCAGCGAAAATCACACTCAAGGTCTCCTGCAACCGTTCTGAGCGGATGATCTCACGCGGCAGGGTTTCCGTAAGCAAGCGGCGATTGGCCAAGCCGGTCAAAGCGTCTGTCCGGGCTAGAAGCTCAATTGTTTCGCTGGCTTTCTTCAGCTCGCGGTTCTTCCGCACTGACTCCCGCATTGCTATGGAAAGATCGCTACCAAGGCTGAGGATCTTGTTTTGAAGTTGAGCAACGTCCTTGAGTTCTTGAGTTCCTATCAGCAAAAACGCCCCGTCGCAACGCACCAGGCCAACTTCCCATGTAACCGGGCTCTGCTGCCCCGCTGTCAGGTTGATGCAAAATTGGCTTCCATCTTCACCGTCCGCGCCGGACAGCCGTTCACGCAGGCGGTCGTGATCCGAGCAAACCACATAATCCCAAATCCTCATGCCTAAACCCTTCGCCGGGTCGAAGGGGAAGATGGTGTCGGCGGCTCGATTGCGAGCGTGAATCACGCCATCGGGGGTCAGCATCAGGGCGAACACCGCGTCAGAATTCATCAACCATGTCGAGAGTACGCCGGTTTGGCGCTGAATGACTTCGCTGGTGCGCACTATGCCTGGAGAAGCCTGGATGGAAGTTCCGATGGTGAGGGACGTAAAACTTGCATCCAGCTTCAAGCCCTTGGGCATCAGTTGATGAGACCAATGATGCGCCTCGCTCCGGTGCCAGGTTCGGAACGAGCTCTCGTCCGTCCATCGTGTCAACAGCAGAAATACCGAGGGATCCGATGAGTCTGTCAGAACGTCGAGGCCACAAAACCCGGCGGCCTTCTCAACCAGGTGAGGGCGGTTCAAGAAGGCTTGCCGCACCTCTTCCTCAAGACCGTTGCGAACACGAAACCTCGATATGACCGTGATCATTTCAGTTCACTTGGATACAGTATTAAAGCGCCGGTCTTCTTGTCGAGTGCTGGCGGGTGGCCCAGGCGCCGGGAGAACACAGACCTCGGCCTGGGAAAGCTCAAAAGCTTCGTCCCACACAGATTACTCCCCGAATGTCGCCTTATGGCAAGTGAACTGTTCCGCCCGGTTCACAGCCCTTGACGCGCAATGAAAGCGCTACGGCGGGCGCAGATCGAAAGCAAGAGGTGACCCACCAGAAGAACCCCGCTTGCCGATCATTCCTCTCACCTGGCGCACACTATCAGACGGGAAGAGATGGGCGTACCCTCCGATTCGGCCTGAATTGAGCCTACCCCTGCCTTTACGAGCGTAATTATCGCCCCGACTAAACCAGTAAGAAGCGCGGAATGAGCAACATATAACTCACTACCGTGAGCTTTTCGGCAGACAAACAGGGCCGTTTTTGCCCGTATTTGAGCAGTTTCGAGGGGTTTTTGAGCCAAACATGCCGCTATTTGGCTTGAAAACGGAGGGGTGCGTGAAGTTCCGCTAGCGCCGGTGATAGAACGGCATGACCACCAGCAGCGCGAACCCGATGGCCGCGGCCAGCGCCAGCGCAATCAGCGTGTACAGCACGATCAGGTTCGGGCCCTGCGAGGGCTCCTCTTCCCGATCGTCCTGCGTTCTGCGCTCCAGCTTATTCATATTTCAGCGATTCTACCGGGTCCATCTGCGCGGCCCGTGTGGCCGGAACGGTCCCGAAGATCACGCCCACCAGCACGGCGGCGGCCAGCGCAACCACCACCGACCAGATCGAAATCGGCAGCTTGTAGTCGGTGAACAGGCGCACGGACAAGGGCAGCGCCAGCCCCACAATCGTGCCCACAACTCCGCCGGTCAGCGAGATGATGACCGCCTCGGCAAGGAATTGCAGTTTGATCTCCCGGTACGTGGCCCCCAGCGCCTTGCGGATGCCGATCTCCCGTATCCTCGCCCGCACGTTGGCCAGCATGATGTTCATGATGCCCACCCCGCCCACCGCCAGCGTCACCGTAGCCACCAGCACCAGCACCGCCGTCAAGGCGTTGGCAATTACCGCCGCCGTGGTAAGCAACTCCTTCAGATTCTGTGCTTTGTAGACAGAGCTCGGCTTGTGGCGGGCGCTGATGATGCGGATGATTTCCTTGCTCGCGTCGGGCACTTCCTCCATGCTGCGCACGGAAAAATAGAGCTGTTTTACGCTGTCGGTGCCGGTAAAGTAGCGGGCCACCGAATAGGGAATCAGGATGGTCTGGTCGGTAATCTCCGTCTGCCCGAAGGTGTCCACGCTCTCTTTGAACGTGCCGACGATGGTGAAGGGAATTCCGGCGATCTGGAAGGTCTGGCCGATGGCCGCGTCGGAACTGCCGAACATCTCGTGCGCAAAGGGCTCCGTGACCACCGCGCATTTGATGTGCGCGCTCTCGTCCTCGTCGTCCAGGTAGCGCCCGGTCAGCACCACCAGGTTGCGCACATCCTTGTACTGCGGGCTAACCCCCAGCACCAGCGTGTCCTTGACCACCCCGCCCCCAAAGCTGATGCGGTCGTGCGACTCCAGCACCGGCGACGAGAACAGCACGCTCGGCACCTGGGCGATGACCGCCTTCTCGTCCTCGCGGGTCAGGTAGTCGTTGTAGACAATCTGCTCCGAGCCGGTGGACCCGGCCCCGGAGTACTCGACCTCAACCTCGTTGGTGCCAATCTTCTGGATCTCGTTCAGAATGAACTGTTTGCCGGTCAAGCCAATGGTTACCACCAGGATCACCGAGGCGGTGCCGATCACCATGCCCAGCGCAGTCAGCGCAAAGCGCAGCTTGCTGGCCCTGAAGCTGTCCAAAGCCAGCTTCAGAATCTCGCTCAGCAGCATGGTGCGGCGGGCGCTCAAGAGCGTCTGTTGGAAAGCGTGACGGCGGGCCTGCTCTGCTGAATCCATTGCGTCCTTTAAATCGGATGCCTCAGCGCGTCCAGCGGCTCACACTTGCTTGGTCGCATGTGGCCTCGCGCTGAAGATCGTTCACTTTCCCGCGTACTTTTCCAGCCACTTCAGTTCCTCGCGCACCTTGATATAGCCGTGCCAGGGATTCTTTTGCAGGCCGTGTCCCTCGCCGGGAAAGACGAGAAAACTGTGCGGAACATTCAACTGGTCCAGGGCCCGTTCCATCGTGACCCCCTCCAGATAGCTTACGCGAACATCCGCGCCCCCTTGCACCAGGTGGGTCGGCGTCTTCACCTTGTCGAACTGGAACAGCGCCGCCTCGCTCTGGTAGATCGCGGGATTCTCCCACGGCTGGCCGCCCAGCAACCAGGCGTCGTCGCGCGTCTCGTCGTCGTTGCCCCAGTTGGCCGCGTGCTCCACGGCTCCCGCTCCGGTCACCGCCGCCTTGAAGCGCGTGGTTTGCGTAATCAGCCAGTTGGTCATGTAGCCGCCGTAGCTGTAGCCGCCAATGGCCAGGTGGTCCGGATCGGCGGTGCCGTCCTTCACCAGCGCGTCCACCCCGGCCAGAATGTCCCGGCCGGGCTTCGAAACCAGATGCGGGGCAATCTGCAGCGCGAAATCGTCGCCATAGCCCGTCGAGCCGCGATAGTTGGGCCGGAACACCAGCCAATCGTTCGCGGCCGCCAGCCCGGCCCAGTTGTACCAGTTGGCGCCAAAGCTGTCGCCGTCCGCACCGGCCGGCCCGCCGTGGATCAGCGTCAGCATGCGCAGATGCTTGGCGCCTTTCTTCCCCGGAGGATAGATCAGCATGCCTTCGACGGTCCGTCCGTCGTCCGACTTCCAGGTGTACGGCTCGCCCTCCGGCTGGGCGCGCTCGGCAAAGATCGGGTTGAAGCTGGTCAGCGCCGTCAACTTGGCAGGCTGCAGCGGGTCCGCGGCCAGGTACGCCTGCGTCGGTTGGTTGAGCGTGGAGTGCCGGACCAGGATCGAGTTCGCCGCACGCGCAGACTCCAGGCCGGTATAGGCGCCGGCCAGCCCTGGCAGCTTCGCAGCCTTGTTGCCTTCGATCAGGTAGATCTGAATCTCGGTTCCTTTTTGCCCCAGTGCCAGTTCGCGCCCGTCGGGGAGCAGAACGAACCCGTCAAAAGACCCTTCGAATCCCGCGCCCAGCCGCTCCGTCTTGCCGGTAGCCGGGTCCAGCCGGTAAAGCCGGCCCTGCACGTCGCGGTAAGGGCCTTCCAGCGAACCTGCGGCGGAGCGCACTTCAAAGTGCAGCCAGCGGCTGTCCGGGGACCAGCGCAGTCCCGACTCAACGGCCTCGTTGTGCGTGATCTGCCGGGCCTCGCCGCCGGTCGCCGCCACCACAAAAACCTCGTAGTCGGCGGTATTTTCGACGCGACGATGCGCCGGCTCGGTCACAAAGGCCAGCGTCTTGCCGTCCGGCGAAGGAGCGATTTCGCCCAGCGCGAGAGCACTTTTGGCAATCGTCTCAGCGCCAGCGGGCAAGGTTGCAACAGGCACACTGGTAGTCTTTCCATCGACCGGTTTTGCGCTCTCCGGCTTGGCGGGAGGCTCCACGGCCACGGCACGCGCCAGAGCCGGCGCTACGAGTTGTTTCAGCAGCAGGTCGCCACGGTGCTGTTCCCGCCAGCGGATCACGTCCTTCCACTCCGCCTTTTTCGCCTCTTCCTGCTCGTGGGTCAGGGGCGCGGTTACTGCGTAATAAATCGCCGCGCCGTCCGCCGACCAGGCAAAGGCATGCACGTCCAGCTTTTCGCGGTAGAGCGGCAGTGCCTCGCCGCCCGCCACCGGGATGATCCATATTCTGCTGGCCTTGGCCGCGTCGCTCTCCGCCGCGCCGTCCGCTCCGGCTGCCTCACCCGCCAGTGCCCGGTCGCTCACAAAGGCGATCCACTTGCCGTCGGGGCTCCACTGTGCGTTTTCTTCGCTGCCGGAGTGGGTCAGCGGACGCAGTCCGGCCTGCGCCGTCCACAGCCACAAATCATGCCGAAAGATGCTGTTCTTCCAGTCGGGGCTCTCGGTCCCGATCACCGCCGCCTCGCCGTCGGGCGAAAGGCGAGCCTCGCTGATCGAGGTGGTATTCAGAAACTCGTCCAGAGTAATGGCTGGCTTTGAAGACTGGGCAGGTGAGACGGCCGGAAAAAAGCACGCGGCGGCAGACAGAGCTATACCCAAGATTCGCGATCGCATACCAAGAACTATAAAGGCTCACCCGCGCCCCAGCATCTTCATCGCCGGGCGTCGCACCCTTTCGTTTATTTTCTCGTGCAGGCGGCGATTAGGTAGAATGGCTTGAGTGCGGAAGTGGTGAAATGGCAAACACACTAGCCTTAGGAGCTAGCGCCTTCGGGCTTGCGGGTTCAAGTCCCGCCTTCCGCACCAATCTGGTTACAGCCGCTTCAAATATTCTCCGCGCTCGCCCCGCGACGGCAGCAACCTGGCCCCGGCCAGAGTAATCTGGAGAAACCATGAGCACAACTCCTCAGCAGCCCCAAGTCAATCTGGTCCAGTCCCCTGACTATCGAGAAATCTATGCCAACAGTGTCCAGGTGCGCGTCAGCGTGTGGGACTTCCAGTTGGTCTTTGGCCAGGCTTCCAGCGAAAGCCCGGAGCAGGTCACCATTCGCAACCAGCAGGCCATCTTCCTCAGTCCGCAGCAGGCCAAGGCCCTGTGCAACGTGCTGGCGCAGAATCTGGCCCAGTACGAGCAGGCCTTTGGCACGCTCAACCTGGAGCCGCAGGGGCATAACTTTCCTGAAGGCCCCGTTAACTAAGCGTCGGTCCCTGCCGATAAGCCCCGTGTCGTATGGATGCCTGGGTGAGAGACCGCAAGCCCTCAACCCATTCCAGGAGTGATCGGATGCGTTGGAAAATTCGGATGCAGCCGCGGCTGGACGCGCCCCTTCCCCTGTGGATGATCTTTCCGGTCATCTTTGCCGCGCTCTATGCCAGCCACTTTACCCTGCTTCGCCTGCCCTACTACTGGGATGAAGCCGGTTACTACATTCCCGCGGCCTGGGACTTCTTCCGCACCGGCTCGCTGATCCCCATCACCACCCTGACCAACGCCCATCCTCCGCTGCCCAGCATCTATCTGGCGCTGTGGTGGAAGCTCTCCGGCTTCTACCCTGAAGTCACGCGCGAAGCGGTGCTGATGGTGGCTGCCCTGGGCCTGCTGGCGGTGTGGCGGCTGGCCATGCGCCTGGTCGGCGTTCCGTCGGTCGCCATCTGGACCGTAATCCTTACCGGGCTCTATCCCATCTGGTTTGCCCAAAGCACGCTGGCCCATGCCGACATCTTTGCCGCCGCCTGCACGCTGTGGGGACTGGTCTATGCGCTTCCCGATCACGATCGCAAGCCCTGGGCCGCGGCCTTGTGGTTTGCCGCTGCCGCGCTCTCCAAGGAGACGGCCATCGTCATCCCGCTGACGCTGGCCTTTGTGTGCCTGCTGACCAGCTTTCACGTCCATTCGCGTGCCCGCTTCCGGCTATGGCGCGAGGCCGCGTGGCTCACCAGCTGCGTGCTGCCCCTGGCCGGCTGGTACGCCTGGCACTACGCCAAGACCGGCTTCCTCTTCGGCAATCCCGAGTTTCTGCGCTACAACGCCCAAGCCAACCTGGAGCCGCTGCGGCTGCTGGCCGCCTTCGGCCACCGCGTGCTGCACCTCACCGCGCACATGAACCTGTTTGTCCCCGCGCTGCTGACCATCGCGGCGCTGCTGCTCAATCCCAAGCCCGGCGCAGAAGGCCGCGCCCGCATCGGCGCTCCCGCCCTGTGGTGCATTCTCTATCTGCTGGTGGTCAACGCCGTCTTCTTCAGCGTATTGGGCGGCGCGCTGCTCTGCCGCTACCTGCTGCCCATGTATCCGCTGCTGCTGCTGGTCGCGGTCACCACGTTTTACCGCCGCGTTCCTTACTGGCAGGGGCTGGCCGCGTTCTCCGCTGTGGCGTTTATCGTGGGGTTGTTCATCAATCCGCCCTACGGCTTTGCCCCGGAAGACAACCTGGCCTATGCCCATGTGATCCGGCTGCACGAGGCGGGCATTGCCCAGCTCAACAAGCAGTTTCCCGGCTCCACGGTGCTTTCCGCCTGGCCCATGACCGACGAGCTTCGGCGACCAGAACTCGGCTATCTCAAAGTGCCCTATGACGTGTATGCGCTGGAGGATTTCACCTCCGCGCAGATTGACCGCGCGGCCGCCGAGCCGGAGAAATACTCTGCCGCCCTGGTGTTCTCTACCAAGTACGATCCGCAATCGCCGCTGTTCACTTTGGGAGCGAAGAGCCAGGCCCTGGACGAGCGCTACTTCGGCCTGCACCACGACCTGCCACCCGAGGCCATCGCCCTACAGCTGCATGGCGCTTTGGTGTGGAAGAAGGAAGATCAGGGGCAGTGGGTGGCGCTCATTCGCTTCAACCGCCAGTTCGAGGCGCGGATGGATCGTGGCGGCGATTCACTGCTGGCGCTGAACAGTGTGAGGTAGGGAGCCTACTTACCCCACCCTATGAATGAGCGGGTTCTTGTGCAGCACCGTCCGCGCATACTGCACCGCCGGATTTCCAAAAATAATGCAATACCCGAACATGTGATCGGCGGGAATGCCCATCTCCAGCTTCACCTCGGGAACCAGCACATCGATGGCCCAATTGCCATAGCCCACCCAGGCCGTGCCCAGCCCGTGGGCCTGCGCAAACAAGTCGAAGGTGGTCAGCGCAATCAGGCAGTCCGCCATCGGCGTGGCGCAACTGGCCGGAGCCGTGGCAATCAGCAGATGCGGCGCGCCGCGAAAAATGATGTCGGTCCCATGCTCTTCCCACTTGCGCGCAAAGTTGGCGAAGAAGGCCAGTTTCTCCGGCATGGCGTTCTTTTCCGCCAGACTGCCAATGCCGCGCATCACCTTGGCGCGCAGCGCGGCCATCTTCTTGCGGTCGTCCACCACGGTGAAATGCACCTGCCGGTCGTTCTTGCCGGTAGGAGCCTGCCAGGCCACTTCCAGCAGATGGGCCAAAAGCGCCGGGTCCACGTTTTCGTCCTTGTAGCTGCGCACCGAGCGGCGTCCGCGGATCAGGGTCTCCAGGGCAGGCAGATCCGGAAAGCGCTCCGGGAGCGGCTGCATTTCCTCGGGCCGGACTCCCAAAATCGAAATTGCGCCGCTGGGGCAAATTGCCATGCAGTGCTGGCAGCGCAGGCAGTTTTCCTCCCGTTCCGGGGCAATGGCCGGCTGACCGGTTTCCATGTCGATGATTTTGGTGGGACAATCGTCGGCGCACAGCCCGCAGGCCGCGCAGATTTCAGCGTCAACTTCAAATTGCAGCATTCTTCTTTTCCTCGGGGCCGGAGGACACGTTCCGTCCGGCCGGATCGGCACAGTACGGCTCGGAACTTCCTGCCAGTGTCTCACTGAAATCCTATATGCAAATCCCGCGCCGGGCCGGAATGCGCCGTCCGCACGCTCCACGCCCTATAATCAGCCTGTCGTGCATACCTTTTTTTCATCTCGATTGCGCAATGCTGGGCAGGGAACTGTCCGTGCGGGAGGGGTGCTTGTATTCGCCCTTTCTTTGTTGATGGCAGGGACGTCTTGCTCTTCCGCCCAAACGGCTGGAGGCGCTGGCCCCACCGCAGGGGTCGCAGGGGGCCGCATCCTGCTGGTGCTGCCCTTTGACAACCGCACCGGTCAGCCCAGCCTGGAGTGGGTGCGCGAAGCCGCGCCGCAAATTCTTGGCAGCCGCTTTGCCTCGGCGGGCTTTGCGCCCATGAGCCGCGCCGACCGGCTCTATGCACTTGACCATCTGGGATTGCCACAGGGCTTTCAGCCCTCCCGCGCCAGTTCCCTCAAGCTGGCGCAGACGCTGGACGCCGATTCCATCGTGGTGGGCAGCTACGTTACCGACGGCACCGCCATTGTGGCCGAGGCGCAACTGGTGGATGTGCAGCGCCTGCACATGGGCTTGCCTGTCACCGCGCGCGGCGAGATGCGCAACCTGATCTCGGTGTTCGACTCGCTGGCATGGAAGCTGACTCGCCAGTTGGACCCCAACTTTGGCGTGGCCGAGGAGACTTTTGTGGCCGCCAGCAAGGACCTTCGCCTCGATGCCTTCGAGCAGTACATCCGCGGCATTACCGAGCCCGACCAGCAGGAGCGCCTGCGGCACCTGAAGCAGGCGGTCCTGCTCAGCCCGGAGTTCAGCCCGGCATGGATGTCGCTGGGCCGCGAGGACTACAGCAGCCAGCAGTACGAGCAGGCCGCCGCCGCCTTTGCCAGGGTGGGCGCCAACGATCCCGACGCGCTGGAAGCCGGCTTCTATCGTGGTCTTTCGCTGCTGTTTTTTGGCGATTACACCAGGGCCGAGGAGGCATTTGGCAGCGTGGCCCGCATCCTGCCCCTGGCCGAGGTTTTGAACAATCAAGCGGTCGCGGTCAGCCGCCGCGGCCGCGACGGCACAGCGCTCTTCCGTCAGGCCGTGGCCGCCGACACCAACGCTGCCGACTTCCACTTCAATCTGGCGGTCAGCCTCAAGCGCCATGGCGATTCTGCCGAGGCCCTCGCCGAGCTGGCCCAGTGCCTGCGCTTGCGGCCCAACGACAGCGAGGCCCAGGGGCTGGAGAAAGCCTGGAAAGCGCCGTCCGCTGAACCCAAGACCGATCCGCTGGAGCGCATCGCGCGCAACTTCGATGCTGTCGCCTTCCGCCAGGCCGCGCAGATGATCGACCAAATGGAGGCTTCGCGGCTGGCTGCCCTCACCCCGCGTCAGCAGTCGCAAAAGCTTGCCGGCCAAGCCAGGGAGTATCTGGACCGCGGCTTGCTGCTGGAGGCTGAGCGGCTCTATCAGTCCGCTGTGGCCGCCGACGGCACGGTGGCCGCGGCCCACGCCGGGCTGGCTGAAGTGCGGGAACGCACCGGCGATGCCGCCGCCGCCCGCAAAGAGGCGCGCATGGCTCTCGATCTGGACCCCACCGCCGATGCCTTCCTGGTGCTCGCCCGCCTGGATCTGGCTGATGGTCACCCGGCAGAGTCCCGCAGCGAAGCCGCGAAGGCTCTGCAGTTGGACTCTCAAAGCCACGCCGCCGAGGATCTGACCCGGCAAATCGATGCCAGGGAAGCGCAAAAGAGGTAAAGTGGTTTCCCGGCGTCAAGTTCATTGACCGCTTGTAGTCGTACCAATTCGGGTGCCCCAGGTCCCGATTTTGGGACCTGGGAAAGCAGGGAACTCTATCGCAAACCCGGCAATGGGCCAGTCAACGCCCTGAAGGAGCAAGCCATGATGGAGCGCACACGCGGTTTCGCAGTTAGCTTGGTTGCGGCAGCGTTTCTTGTGGCCTTTGGACTGGCTCCTTCGGCAGTCGCCCAGATGCAGGCTGCCCAGAGCCCCCTTGTTGACAAGCTGGTTCTCTCCGACACCATCCAGCCAGTTAGCGCCGCTCAGCTTGACCGCGCCATCGCCCGCGCCAGCGCCGATGGCGCACAGGCCCTGCTGGTCGAGCTCGACACCCCCGGCGGCCTGCTCGACTCCACCCGCTCCATGGCCGGCGCAATCCTCGGTTCCCGCGTTCCGGTCATCGTTTATGTCTCACCGGCAGGCGCTCGCGCCGGGTCGGCCGGCTTCTTTCTGCTGGAGTCGGCGGACATCGCCGCGATGGCCCCTGGCACCAATGCCGGAGCCGCTCACCCGGTGATGGAGTTCGGCGGTCAGCCGGACGCCACCATGACGCAGAAGATCGAGAACGACGCCTCGGCCTTTCTCCGCTCCTATGTCACCCGCCGCAACCGCAACGCCGAAGCGGCAGAAGCCGCCATCCACTCCTCCCACTCCTACACTGCGGAAGAGGCCCTGACCCAGAAGCTCATCGACCTCACCGCCTCCAGCGACGCGGATCTGCTGGCGTCTCTCGACGGCCGCACCATCACCCGCATGGACGGGGCAACTCTAGTCCTGCATTTGAAGAATGCGCGCATTGCGGTTCTCAAACCCACGATGCGCGAGCAGTTGCTGGGCTGGCTGGTCAACCCCAACATCGCCCTGCTGTTTCTGGTGGGGGGCGCGCTGCTGATTTATCTCGAATTCAACACACCAGGCACCATCGTTCCCGGCGCGCTGGGCACGCTCATGGTGCTGCTGGCCATCTTTGCGCTCAACCTGCTGCCCATCCGCTATGAGTCCACATAACGGCCTCAAAACCTCTATTTCACGTGCGTTCCGAAACCGTGCTTGCAGTTCCGGCTTCGCCTTAGGAAAGGCGAAGCCGGACTCGACTTCAGGCTTAACAAAGCCGCTTGTTGGTTAGAAGGTGAAACGTCCGCTGAATTGGAGCTGCCGCGGTGTGTTGAAGGAGGATAGGAAGTTTATCGTCCCGTCCGCCCCGCTTGGTAGGTTGAGACCCTGAATGTTGAATACGTTGAAGGCGTCCACGTTGATCCTCAGATTTGTACCCTCGGTGATCTTGAAGACCTTGTACAGCGACATGTCAGCCTCGCCGTTTTTAGGTCCCTGTATGACGGTGTGTGATAGAGGATTGGCGCCGTTTGCACCCGGCACGTAGTTCTGGAACGTATAACCACCCGCACAACCGGTGCATGCCTCAGCTTCATAATTGAGTCCATAAAGTGGCGAACCAGGTGTGTTATCAATTGGCGCAGAATCGGCTGCGTAGTTGGCAGGTAAACCAGTAACCTGTCCGGCTGTAATCGCGCTTGGCGGAATATATCCATTGAACCAGAGGTATTCCGAAAGACATTTGCCGCTGCGGCAATCGGTGATTTTCTGGTTTTTGTATACCTTGATCGGACTCGTTGCGCCATAGTTAGAGGGCCCCAGTTTGTAACAATAACTACCGTAGTAGTAGCACGAGAAGATCGAGGTGGATTGAGACACCAACATTCCCGTAAATGCAACTTGGTAGCCGCCGACAATCTCGTCCACAAGCCGGTTGGCATTGTGCAGGAAGTGCTTGCCGGTTCCAAATGGCAATTCGACCACTCCGTTGTACTGCACGTGATACCTGGGTATTGCAGTGTCCCGATTGTAATTTTCCCATCGATTCAGAGCATGGCTCGGTTGCAACAAGGTTCCCGGATCGACCCCGGCAGGCAATATGCCCGGGAGGTAATCTGCCGCCGGAGAAAGGACAGTGTCGGCGAACGAATTTCCGCCTACACGGAAGGCCGAGGAAT
>CAVZNE010000121.1:0-12240 GCA_963776445.1 Terriglobales bacterium | reverse complement strand
CTTTTTATGTTAACCGCTGACGAGTACGTATTGCTGGCCCGGAAAATCCACGTACGTTCCGCTCATGCCGTCTAATGCGAGCCGGTAGCACGCGCCGCGATATTTCTCTCCGAGTATCGTCAGCGGCACGGTGTACGGACTCACCGTCGGCACGCCTTCCCGGGCGCTCCGGACCGGGCTGGTAAGGTCAATGATGCGCATCAGTTCGTCTCCTGAAGATGCGAGGCCCACGCTCGGAATTGCCTGAGCGCAACATTATAGGCTCGCGGCCCGCATCCTGTCGAGCGCGCCGCAAAAACCTGACGGAATCTTCATGCGTTGCTGCCGAAGCGCTAACCAGCCGCGAGATTTGCCTCATTTGCGCCTTTCATCGCTGCGCCTGTCGAATTCTTCCGAAACGTTCATTTTGCCCGAACATGGCCGATTTCATTGACGAATCGCAGTTGGAATGACCCTGATTTGCTTCCTTTTTGCGATTCTGCTACAATACTCCACTGATGGGTCATAAGCGTTCACAGAACGCAACATATAGCGGTATTCAGGAGAACGCTGATGGAGAAATGCACGCGGGTTCGTGGATGATTACAGACGCAAGGGGTATCCTGACGACCGGATTCGAATCATCGCGAGCATGAGGCCGGAGCCGTTGCGAAGCGAGGCGCTTCAGATTCTGGATGCCGAAGCGCAAACTCCGAAAGAGGCCGCCGCGCCGCCGGCAGGACATGAAGACGTTGGGCTTACCACCTGGAGCAGGCGGCCGTCCAGGCCGACGCGGTAACGGCGGCTGCCAGGTATCGAGAAACAGGCAGGTATCAAGATCTTCTCCACGTCTTAGTCCAATTGCGTACGGAGAAACCATCCGGCGTCGCTGGCGTTAATAAGGAAGTATGAGACCGCAAGCGGAAGGCGCAACCTAGATGGATAGCAATGTGAAGAGCTGGAAAGAACTCACTGAAGTGTTGTTGCCGCTGGAAGCGATCAATGTCGACTCGGCGCACGACAATCCCGTCTGGAAGAACGACCCCGCCTGCCTATCGCCCCGCGAAAGAGAGACTGCATGAGCCTTTTTGAAGATACAAATCCAAAGAAACTGAGCGACCTCCTGAGTGAAATCGACTCAAGGACAACCGTGTTGCCAGATTTTCAGCGGTCCTTCGTGTGGGACCCTAGTGCGACTCAAGAGCTAATCGTCTCAATAGCCAACGACTATCCAGCAGGGAGTTTGCTGCGAGTTCGTGACAGAAAGCATGTATTCGCGGCGAGAGAGTTCGAAGGTGCTCCGAAGCTAGACGGCCACACTCATACCTTCTTGGTACTGGATGGCCAGCAAAGGCTAACCTCCCTATACCAGGCATTCTTTGGGGTCGGTGAGCACCGGTACTTCCTCTACTTAAAGACACTAATGGGAGATGGCGAATTCGAGGAGGCAATCTTCCATCTGCGCTCTAATTCGAAGAGAGCAAAGGAGCTTGAGGATTTCGAGGCCCAGAAAAACGAGCTAATCCTCCCCCTGAAGGAACTTCGGAACGGTTCAGGTGGATATCTCGATTGGCTTCTTTCGGTTACGGAACAATTGCCCCCAATTGAACGAACAAGCATGATTGACGCCTTGAAGGCAATCAACAAAAAATGGATACAGATCATTGACGACTATCATTTTCCGGTCGTGACGCTCTCGGACAAAACTGAACCGGACGCTCTTTGCACAATCTTTGAGACACTCAATCGGACTGGGGTTAAACTAAGCGTCTTCGAATTGCTGACAGCCCGGTTCTGGCCGCATAACGTGAACCTTCGCCATCTGTGGGACGACACCATCGAGAAGTGGCCAATCATTGGAGAATACGCTGTAGATCCGTATTACATCCTTCAAGCCATTTCGCTCGTATCCCGGCAGACCCCGTCCTGCAAACGCAAGGACGTATTGAACCTAGCTGCTGCCGACATCAACAAATGGTGGAACAAGGTGACTGAAGCATTTGCACTCGCACTCAAGCTCCTGCGAGACAACTGTGGAGTGACCACGGCGAAGTGGCTCCCATACCAGACGATGCTCACGCCGGTTGCCGCTGTCCTTGCAAAGGTTGGGACGACCCACACACCGGAGTTTGGGGCTCGGCTTGAGCAACTGAAGCGCTGGTTCTGGTGTGCTGTGTTTGGGCAGCAATATGAAAGCTCCCCAAACAGTCAATCGGTTACCGACTTCTCGCAGCTCGTTTCTTGGCTGAAAGGCGGAGCGGAACCCGAGACAGTCACCACACTCAGATTCGACCCCAACACTCTCCGCGATGCAACACCGCGTCAACGTGCACTCTACCGCGGAACAATCTGCCTCATTCTGAGCAGTTCCGGTGGCGCCCGAGATTTTCACACCCAATCCGTGATCACTGGGAGCCTAATCGACCAGGAGGAAATTGATGACCATCATATTTTCCCAGCATCGTACCTGGAAAAGAAGAAGGGTGTAAAGGAAAGTAGGCATCGGGACTGTGTTCTCAACCGGACGCTCATTGACCGGGCGACAAACCAGATGATCAGTGACCGCGCTCCTTCAAAGTACTTGTTAGAGATAAAGAAGACGCCGAATTTCCCATTCGATTCTGTCCTTAAATCCCACTGCCTCCCTGTCGGAGAGGAATCGCCGCTTATGTGCGATGACTTCGAGGAATTCCTTTCCTGGCGCCAGGAGCGGCTGTGGAAAGAAATCAAGCGGGTAACAGGCCTGAAACGCGCATCTGTACTGGAAGCTGTGAATGGAGCCAGCGAATGACCCATCTGAAGAAACTCATTGAAGTGGCGCTGCCACTGGAGGCGATCAACATTGCTTCGGCGCAGGAGAAGTCCGTGCAGGAAGAACACGGGGGGCATGACAAGATGACTTGGGCGAGTAAAACATTGGGCACCCCAGCAAACGAAGTGATTGCGGCTGTGCGAACGGGGATAACGATCGAGTCGATAGCAACCCCACGAGCGATGCTGGAGGTTCGTCAAAGGAGCCTTTGGCCGGATTTCAGGGATGAATGGGGGCTCAAAGAATTTGACCATGTGCCCGTAACGAAGGATGACGACATTGTTGGCGTATATGATCGGGAAAGTGGCACCTTAAAGGACCTTTCCGAGGCCATGTTCATGGCCGCGGATGCCAGTCTACTGAGCTTTGTTGTGAGCGCTGACAGACGAAACTTCGCTTTCCTGGTACGCGAGAGCCAGATCGTGGGAATCGTGACACTGTCGGATATCCAAAAACTGCCGGTCTATTGCGTTTTGTATAGCCTTTTGATGTCGGTTGAGATGTTGCTCATGGAGTGCATCCGGAAGACCTGCCGAGACGCTCAAGACAAGTGGATGACCTACCTAAACGGAAGTGCAAAAAAGAAAATTGAGAACCACTGGAAGCAGGCGCAGCAGAAGAATGTGGCCCTGGATAGGCTCTCCTGCGCAAGCTTCCGGAATGAACTGGTCGCTGCACAAGGACTCGGGATTGTTTCGGCGGCCGATGGCGCTGCTCTTGAACGTCTGAACGAACTGCGCGATCTGGTATGCCATGGCAAGGAGATTGCACTCAGTCCGGATCGTGCTCTTCAAATACCGGAACACGTGCGTGATGCATTGAAAATGCAAGCTGTACTCGATAAGACCTTGAAAGGCTTGGCGGCGTGAAACACAGGAAAAAACTGATAGAAGTGGCGCTGCCACTGGAGGCGATCAACATCGCTTCGGCGCGGGAGAAGTCTATTCGGCATGGGCACCCCAGCACGCTGCATCTGTGGTGGGCACGGCGTCCGTTGGCGGCTGCGCGGGCGGTGATCTTTGCGCAAATGGTCGATGACCCGTCGAGCCACCCGGAGGTATTCACAACGGAAAAGGCGCAGGAGAAGGAGCGCCAGCGGCTGTTCAAGATCATCGAGGACCTCGTGAAGTGGGAGAACACCACCAACGAGGAGGTGCTGGAGAGGGCGCGAGCGGAGATCTGGCAGAGTTGGCGGTCAACCTGCGCCGATTATGTCGACCATCCCCGCGCCAAGGAACTGTTTGACCGTTACAAACTCCCCGCCTTCCATGACCCTTTTGCCGGCGGTGGGGCACTGCCACTGGAAGCGCAGCGGCTGGGACTCGAGAGCTATGCCAGCGATCTGAACCCGGTTGCGGTACTCATCAACAAGGCGATGATCGAGATTCCGCCGAAGTTCGCAGGCAGACCCCCTGTGAATCCAGAGGCGAGGTCGAAACGGGATCTGATTGCAAGGGAGTGGCGTGGAGCACAGGGTCTTGCGGAAGATGTGCGCTACTACGGCCAATGGGTACGCGCCGAGGCCGAGAAGCGCATCGGTCACCTTTACCCTATGGCGGAAGTCACAGAGGAAATGGTGAAGGAGCGGGCAGACTTGAAACCCTATGTCGGCAAGCACCTCACCGTGATCGCATGGATCTGGGCTCGCACAGTGAAGAGCCCCAACCCCGCCTTTGCGCAGGTGGATGTCCCGCTGGTATCCAGCTTCATGCTCTCTACCAAGGCGGGGAGGGAGGCTCATGTTGAGACGGCGATTGAAGGTGCAGACTACCGTTTTGTCGTCAAGGTTGGCAACCCACCTGATGTTGACGCAGCAAGAAACGGAACCCGCGCAGGTAAGGCGCAGGATTTTCTCTGCTTGATGAGTGGGGTTCCCGTTCAACGGGATTACATTCGCGAAGAGGGAAAGGCCGGCCGACTCGGTGCTCGACTGATGGCTGTCGTTGCGGAAGGTGATCGTGAGCGGGTCTATCTCTCTCCGACGGATGCACAGGAGTACATTGCTCTGAGTGTAGGCAATGCCGCCGATGTCACGGAAGCCAGGGCCACCTTCCTGTCGGGCCTGACTCCGACCCGAGCCATGATTACGGGCGGGGTCTGCTCTGCCTATGGCCTATCAACTTGGGGGCATCTTTTCACCTCACGCCAGATTATGGCATTGACGACGTTTTCCGACCTTGTGCAAGAAGCAATCGAAAGGGTAAAGCAGGACGCAAAGGCAGCAAATCTGCTTGACGATGGTGTAACGGTAGCCAGTGGAGGAACTGGTTCCACAGCTTACGCCGAATCGGTCGCAGTATATCTTTCCTGTGCGGTTTCAAAGATGACGAACATTGGCTCATCGCTAGCTTCTTGGATGAGCGACCGCGGCGCATTCCGCGAGACGTTTGCCCGACAAGCGATTCCAATGGTATGGGATTTTGCGGAGGCAAATACTTTTGCGAATACTGGAGGGAGCTTTTCAATTGCTATAGAGAAGGGCGTAATGGCAATTGAGGCATTCCCTGCCAGTGCCCCTTCGACAGTTGTTCAAGCAAATGCCACCTTACAGACGATCAGCAACGGAAAAGTTGTCTCTATCGATCCGCCTTACTACGACAATATTGGATATGCAGATCTCTCTGACTTCTTTTATGTCTGGTTAAGGCGTTCATTAAGGACGATCTTTCCGGAGATGTTTTCCACACTTGTCGTCTCGAAGGTAGGAGAACTTGTGGCCACTCCCTTTCGACATGGCGGAAGAGAACAAGCGGAAGCGTTTTTTTTAGACGGGATGACCCAAGCGATGCACCGCCTCGCTGAGCAAGCACATCCAGCATTCCCGGTTACGATTTACTACGCCTTTAAACAGTCCGAGAGTGATGATGAAAGAGGCACGGCAAGCACTGGATGGGACACCTTTCTCGAAGCAGTGATTCGCGCTGGATTCGCTATTACTGGCACGTGGCCTATACGCACCGAAGGCGCGGGGCGAATTATTGCGAAAGGCACAAATGCTCTTGCCTCCAGCATCATTCTCGTTTGCCGCAGACGCCCCCCCTTTGCACCAAAAGCAACGCGACGGGAGTTTGTGTCCGCCCTCAAGGCGGAGCTTCCCGACGCACTAAATCATCTGCAGCGCGGCAACATAGCACCCGTCGATCTGGCACAAGCAGCAATCGGTCCAGGCATGGGGATTTATACACGATACGCAGAGGTTCTTGATGCAAGCGGGGAAGCTCTCCCTGTTAGGGATGCGCTTGCACTCATTAACCAAGTGCTCGACGACGCAATGGCGGAGCAGGAAGGCGATTTCGATTCTGATACCCGCTGGGCTGTGGCCTGGTTTGAGCAATCAGGTTTTGAGGAGGGTGAATACGGGGTTGCAGAGACACTTTCCAAAGCCAAGAACACAAGCATCGCGGGAATGGTAGACGCAGGATTCCTTGAATCAAAGAGCGGTAAAGTGCGGCTGGTTTCTCCAAGTGAGCTTTCGCCAAAATGGGATTCAGCAACCGACCCACGGTTGACAGCGTGGGAGGTGGTTCATCGATTGATCCGGGTGTTGGAAGCTGGCGGTGAAAGCGCAGCGGGCGAGTTGGTAGCTAAGCTTGGCATCAGAGCAGAACCCGCACGCGAACTGGCCTACCGCCTCTACACAATCTGCGAACGCAAGAAGCGTGCGCCGCAGGCGCTCAGCTACAACGCACTGGTGCAAAGCTGGCCGGAGATTACCCGCCTGGCAGCAGAAGCCGCCAAGCATGTCGTACAACCACGAGAAGGCGAACTCTTTAGCTAGGACAGAAGATGGCAACGACGAATTACGACCGCATAACGAAGGCGATGGACCTTTTGAAGGCTGGCTTGCAGCCCTATGTTGAACGGGAGATGAAGGCCCAGCACAGCCAGCTCTGGCTACAGGAGGCGCGTGCTTCGGTGGCCGAGACGCAGGCACATCTCTTCACCGGCAGTGCAGAACCCGAGTGGGATGCTGCGAGCCTGCTGGCGGTGATGTGGAATCAGTGGGACAAAGTGTTTAAGAAGACACTTGGACGCACTGAACGCTCGATCATCAGCGAGTTGCGCGATGTCCGAAACAACTGGGCACATCAGAAGCCGTTCTGCAGCGACGACGCTTATCGCGCTCTCGATTCGGCAGGCCGGCTGCTCTCGGCTGTCACAGCTACGACGCAAGTGGACGAGATCGAGAAGCTGAAGACGGAACTGCTGAGGGTCAGATTTGACGAGCAGGCAAGAAGCGAGAAGCGCAGAGCCGCAGGTACCGCGATTGAAGGCGCCGCTTCAGCCAATCTGAAGCCCTGGCGCGAAGTGGTGACTCCTCACAAGGACGTGGCGAGTGGACGGTACCAGCAAGCCGAGTTTGCCGCCGACCTGTGGCAGGTGTACCTGGGCGAAGGCACGGACGAATACAGAAAGCCGGAAGAGTTCTTTCGTCGGACATACCTGACCGAAAGCCTCAAACAGATGCTGGTGGGAGCTGTGCGGCGCATCGGTGGCCAGGGAGGCGACCCGGTTGTACAGCTGCAAACCAACTTCGGTGGCGGCAAGACGCACTCGATGCTGGCGCTCTTCCACCTCTTCTCGGGCACGAAGCCGAGCGAGATGCCGGGCATCGATGCAGTGTTGAAGGAGGCCGGGGCCGACAAGCTGCCGGCGGTGAAGCGCGTGGTGTTGGTGGGCAACAAGATTTCTCCCGGCAACCCCGTAAAGAAGGCGGACGGAACGATTGTCCGGACGCTGTGGGGTGAACTGGCGTGGCAGCTTGGCGGGAAGACGGCTTTCGAGCGCGTCCGCGCAGACGATGAAAGGGCCACCAGCCCCGGCGATGTGCTGCGTGAACTGTTCAAGGAATACGGGCCGTGCCTGATCCTGATTGACGAGTGGGTAGCATATGCACGCCAGCTCCACGACCAAGGTGATCTGCCGGCAGGTGGCTTCGAAACACAGTTCACATTTGCCCAGGTGCTGACGGAGTCGGCGAAGCTGGTGAAGAACTGCCTGCTGGTGATCAGCTTGCCGGCATCGGACACAACGGGGTCGCCGCACACACAGGCGGATGATGTGGAGGTCGGCGGTCAACGTGGGCGCGAGGCGTTGGACCGGCTGCGAAATGTGGTTGGGCGCGTGGAGTCTTCGTGGCGTCCGGCGAGCGCCGAGGAGGGATTTGAGATTGTGCGGCGGCGTCTGTTTGAGCCCCTCATCAATCAGGCTCAGTTCACGGATCGCGATGTGGTAGCGCGGGCCTTTGCCGATCTGTATCGGACGAACGAGCAGGAGTTTCCGCCCGAGTCCCGCAATGCAGATTACGAGAAGCGGATCAGGGCGGCATACCCGATTCATCCGGAGATATTTGACCGTCTTTACACGGACTGGTCAACGCTGGTGAAGTTTCAGCGCACACGTGGTGTGTTGCGTCTGATGGCTGCGGTGATTCACAGCCTGTGGGAGAAGGGCGACAAGAACCCCCTGATTCTGCCGGCCAACATCTCGATTGACGATCCCCGCGTGCAGTTTGAACTGACGCGTTATCTCTCGGACAACTGGACGCCGATTATCGAAAAGGATGTGGATGGACCCAGTTCGCTGCCGCTGCGGCTGGATGGAGAGCTTCCGAATCTTGGCAAGTTCTCTGCCTGCCGTCGTGTGGCCCGAACGATCTACCTGGGATCTGCACCCACGGCTACCGCCGCGCACCTTGGCATTGAGGACAGACAAGTAAAGCTCGGTTGTGTGATGCCGGGTGAGTCTCCTGCAGTGTTTGGCGATGCGCTGCGCAGACTGGCCAGCGCAGCCACATATCTTTACCAGGATGGGCCGCGCTACTGGTACTCGACGCAGCCCACAGTGACGAAACTTGCGGATGACCGTGCCGAGCAACTGAAGCGCGACACTGACAAAGTTGTTCATGAGCTGGACAAGCGGGTTCGAGAGAACCTGCGCAGGATGGGCGACTTCAAGCGAGTTCATCCGATTCCCGGAACGAGCGCCGACGTGCCGGACGATATGGATACGCGACTGGTGGTACTCGGCGTGGACCACGCGTATTCCAAGGAGCCGGATAGCGCCGCCGTGACTTTTGCCAAGACGATTTTCGAGACGCGGGGTTCAGCGCCGCGCATCTATCGGAACACTCTCATCTTTCTTGCTGCCGACAAGACCCGCCTACAGGACCTGGATGAGGCTGCCCGGAAGTTCCTGGCGTGGCAGTCGATTCTGGCCGAAAAGGACAAGCTCGACCTGTCGCCGCATCAGGTGACGCAGGCACAAACGCAATTCGAGGCGGCCGACGGGGCCGTAACCGCCCGGATTCCCGAAACTTATCAGTGGCTACTAGTACCAGTGCAGGAGAACCCACAGGCAGCAGTTACGTGGCAGACGGTCCGGCTCACAGGGGCGGACCCCCTTGCTGAACGTGCCAGCAGGAAGCTGAGGAACGATGAATCCCTGCTGGTCAATTTCGCAGCATCACGCCTCCGCATGGAGATGGATCGCGTGCCGTTGTGGCGAGGGAATGCTGTCTCCGTAAGGCAACTGGTTGAGGACTTCGGTCGATACCTCTACCTACCGCGGCTGCAAACCCCTGCGATTCTGATCAACGCTATCCGTTCAGGGTTGGCGCTGTTGACCTGGGAGAAGGACGCCTTTGCCTATGCCGACAGCTTTGATGAGTCTGAGCAGAGGTACCGTGGCCTTCAGTATGGTGGTCAGTTCGCCATTTCTGAGTACGATATCGGGTTCCTGGTACGCCCTGAAGTGGCACGCCAGCAAATAGACGCGGAGACGCCGCCGCCGGTTCCTCCGAGCGGGGATTCTGGCATCTCGACGCAGCCTCCGATTGTTGGGGTACAGCCCTTTCTTGAGCCGCCAACGCCGGAGGCACCACCGAAGCCAAGGCGGTACCACGGCACGGTCGTACTCGATCCCGCGCGAGTCGGGCGAGACGCCAGCAGGATAGCCGACGAGGTGATTACGCATCTAGTTGGCTTGGTTGGGTCCAACGTCAAGATCACGCTGGAGATCGATGCGGAGATCGCGGCTGGCGTGCCGGACAATGCGGTCCGGACGGTAACGGAGAACAGCCGAACGTTGAAGTTCGAGAGCAACAGTGGGTTTGAGACGGAGTAAGCAACGCAATGATTCGTTTTCAACGTTTAACGCCTGCGCTTCTCGACGCTTGGTTAGTTAGCCAGAACTTGACGAGTACGCATCCAAGCTATCGACTTCGGCTTTGGCAGGAGGACCCTACTGCCTTTAATGCAATCAGGGATGAGATAGTTGGCTACTTCAATGAGGCTCTGGATGACGCGCGCAAAAACCTCAGAGCCGGCTTTGCTGATATGCTTTCGCCATTCAACGACGAGGCAAACGATCCCGCAGCCAACTACCCGTCCTGCCTGCATCGAGTAACGCTACTAGGGTATCTCGGAGAGACACTAGGGGCCATGGCGATTGAGCATTGGGGTACGCGCAACTATAGGGATTGGCAGATACCCGCATTCTTGTTTCGATTCCATGATCAGGAGTTTCAACATCTAGACACAATCAACGAACGTCTTGAGCGAGGCGAGAATTACAATCCAGATGATCGGGTAGAGCAACGCCCAGGGCGTACAGGCGATGACGCTTTGGCCTTTCGTCTCGACACAATTACGAACACCATTACCGATGTTCTTACGCTTGAGGCCAAATGCCTAGCAAGTAACAATAGCGCCAAAATCACTGAAGCCCATGAGAAGCTATCAAATGCTGGAAGGCGTCCGTCAGGCGTTCATGAATTAATCTGTTTGCTCGCAACATACGACACGCCTGAAGCCAAACTTTGGCAGGAAGCTTTGCTCTCCTTTTGGGTCAGCGGATACCAAACAGCTGCAAGGTATGACGGCGTGTCCTATGCATGCGGTAATAGACCGCGCCAAGGCAACCGAGTGGCTTGGCTACCTGTGAATGCTCCCCATCCGTCATATACAGCGCCGCGGAGTCTCGAGGCCGTGGAGTTTCACTTCGAGGACGTGGACGTCATTATCAACGCTATTTATAGAGGCGGCCAAGATGGCGACTGAAGCCACAATCGCAATCGCCAGGACTTTCCGTCAAACACATGCCGGTGGCGCGTTGACGGCACGCCAAGCAAAGCTTTACAGCCAGCGCCTTCGACGAGACATGGGGCGCCAAGGCTTAACCGGTTTTGGCGAAGGCGATGACATTCAACGTTACATTGACGAAGCGATGATATTGCTAGAATGCGCCTTACTGGAGGGCGATAACAATTCCGAAGGAGGATGGCAAGATGGAGTGAAGCGGGCAGCAGAGCTTTTGGAATGGCTCTCCCAGCCAAGCATTAAGCCTGCGGGTACTCCATTGCATCTACTCGCCGCAGCCGCCTACCAACTTGCAGGCTTTCCTGCTATGGCGTTAGGAGCATTGCGTCGGGTTCCTGATCTGGAGCCCATGTCTGCCATTCTGCGCGAGTTTCTCTGTGCAAATTTCCCAGAGACTCTAGACCGCGTTCGAGATTATTGGCGGGATCAACTCACACATGAGACATCTGGCCTTATTGAAACGGAGAGTTTAACAACCATTACTTGCGAACATGTTGTCATGTGCATCGGAACAGTTTGTGCTTATCTCCGGACGGGTGATGGCGAGAACGTGGAGCGAGCATTGAGGAAGCTGAACAGTCTTTCAGAGAGCTTCTTGTTCAGTAGAGATCCATTCTCCTATATGCTAGCGCGCCTCACGGCCTCTAGTGCCAGTCGCATGGTTCGGGACTGCATTTGGCCCCAAATTGATCTACTAAAGGCGACTTCGAGCAGTGCTGCCGTATCTGCGTTGATCCAATTCGCCCGTTCTGCCTTTAACAATCACCGAACCATAGTCTGGCCGGCCCAAGCCACAGGGATCAGCCTCTTAGGTGCTGGTACATCATTCGTTCTATGCACGCCCACTGGTTCTGGCAAAACCATGGTAGCGACCCTTGGAGTGGTGCAGGGCCTATACGCAGATCAACTGGACGATCCATTCGGTTTAGGAGAATTGGCGCCTGGCAATCTCGTTCTTTACCTGGTTCCGTCTCGCGCCCTTGCAGCTGAAGTCGAGAACCGCCTTGCACAAGACCTGAAGGGCCTTGCAGCAGAGCCAGTTGTGGTTACCGGTCTGTACGGTGGTGCGGATTGGGGTCCAACAGACGCGTGGATCCAGACTGACAGGGCGGCTATTGTCATCTGCACTTTCGAAAAGGCCGATGCGCTACTTCGTTACCTTGGCGTGCTCTTTTTGCAGCGAGTCCGACTCGTTGTGTTGGACGAGGTCCATATGGTCGATCAAGATCGTGCTCACCTGGAAGGCCTACAGGACGGTACTTCGCGGCCATTTCACCTGGAACAATTGGGTGCGCGTCTGCTTCGGGGCGGCGGCGACTGGCTCGCGTGGTGGGCGCGCCCCCCCCCCCC
>CAVZNE010000120.1:0-7378 GCA_963776445.1 Terriglobales bacterium | reverse complement strand
GTGCTGATGGGATCGCTCGAAGACGAAGCGCCCGATTCCGCCACCACACTGGAACGCCGCCTGACCGTTGTCAAGGTGGCCAAGCCCAAGCAGGACATGCGCTTCGATGTTCCCGTGATTGGCATGGCGACCATTGAGACGATGATCCGCGCCGGGGCCAGTTGCCTCTCCATCGAGTCCGGACGCACGCTGCTGTTCGATCGCACGGCGCTGCTGGCACGCGCCGCTCAAGCCGGGATTACGATTGTCGCCGCGCCGCGCACGGACCATTGATTCAGCCTATCTGGTCATTGGCAGCGGAATTCACACCTTGAGTTTGTGCTTTCCCAGGTCCCAAAAGCGGGACCTGGGGCACCCAGCATCGTTGCCGCCCTGCACGGTGAACCTTGATTCGGCCTACCTTGAATTCACTGCGTTTCCCACCCATTCCGCAGAGTACGCAGAATGGATGGGGCACCCAGTTTCTACGGTCCTTGAGTTCAGGTAAATCGAGGAATTCATTACTTTCCTGCATCGGCTCTGCTGTCGGCAAACAATTCCGAGTCCCGCCGCATCTGTTTTCCATCCAATCAGCACGGAGGTCCCCTCGTGAGAAAACTGTTTCTTCCTCTTCTCGCCGCGGCCATCTCGTTCGCGGTTTTGCCAGCTACTGTCCGTGCCGCCGATCATGCACTGCCCACCATCGGGCAGGTTGCGCCCGGCTTCACACTCCCTTCCCAGGACGGCTCTCAGATTTCGCTATCGAGCTTTCACGGCAAGTGGGTCGTGCTCTACTTCTACCCCAAGGACATGACCTCGGGCTGCACGATTGAGGCGCACAACTTTCAGCGCGATCAGGTCAAGTTTGACGCGCTGGACGCGGTCATTGTCGGCGTAAGCGTGGACACTCCCGACAGCCACAAACAGTTCTGCACCAAGGAGGGGCTCACCTTCCGCCTGCTGGCCGACCCCGCTCACAAGGTGGTGGACGCCTACGGTTCGCTGGGCGGCTTCATGGGCATGACCATTGCCAATCGCAACACCTTCCTCATCGATCCCCAGGGCAAGATTGCCAAGGTGTGGACCAAGGTCGAGGTGCAGCACCACTCCCAGGAAGTGCTGGACGCGCTCGCCGCATTGAAGAAGTAACTTAGCGCGAAAACGAGAAAAGCGGCCCCGGCAACGGGGCCGCTTTTTTGCGCGTGATTTCAATTGAAGGCGCGGACTCTCCCCGGCGTAGCGGCCGCTTGTGTGCAGACGCAAAAAAGCCCGGCGCGAAGCCGGGCTCTTTTGCTTGCCTTGCACTACATGTTGCCGTACTTACTTGGTTGCCTTCTTGGCGGGAGCCTTTTTGGCTACAGCCTTCTTTGCCGGGGCCTTCTTGGCAACTGCCTTCTTCGCAGGAGCCTTCTTGGCAACGGCCTTCTTGGCAGGAGCCTTGGCGGCTACAGCCTTCTTGGCTACTGCTTTCTTCGCAGGAGCCTTCTTCGCGGGGGCCTTCTTGGCAACTGCCTTTTTCGCAACTGCCTTCTTGGCGGGCGCCTTCTTTGCTGCTGTCTTGACTGCCAACGTTTTACCTCGTTTGCTTGGTTTGCTGGCGCTCTTGCTGGCCACAATCTTCTTGACTGCGGTCTTTCCGCCCTTTACGCCAGTGCTCTTCTGCTTCGCGGCGGATTTCTTTGCAACCTTGGTGACTGCGGTCTTTCCACCCTGTTCGCCGGTGCTCTTCTGCTTGACGACGGGCTTCTTGGCTGCGGTCTTACCACCCTGCTCGCCGGTACTCTTCTGCTTGACGACGGGCTTCTTGGCTGCGGTCTTGGCGCCCTTCACAGCAACCTTTGCTGGCTTCGGGGCGATCTTCTTTGTGGCCTTTTTGGCGATCACTTTCTTCACGGCTGCTTTCTTGGCTGGTTTCTTTTTCGCAGCCTTTTTCGCGGGGGACTTCTTCTTCGCTGCCGGCGTTGCGGCCGGCTCTTCTACAACCAGGATAATGGCCTCTTCTGCCACGCCCTCGTCATCGTCTGAAGAGGTGAGGACCGTCGAAGTTTCAACTTCTTCATCTTCGTCGTCTTCAAAATCTTCGTCTTGATCGGGGTCCAACTCGTCGGGCTCCCCTTCGGGATTACCGTCACTCATCGCATACATCTTGACCACTTCTTCCATCCCATTGCCTCCAGCGGCTCGCTGCTGCCGTTGTTTTGGTTTTCCTCTTCGCGGAACGGACGCATGTACTCCGCTTGCGGAAGCCATTGTAGCAATAGCTTGCACGCAAACGCTATCAAAAGACAAGTATGTAATGAGCTACCTGTCTATTTTTGTTTCTTCTTTGAGGATTTTTGTTGGGTTGCGGGCCTCGGTGCGTGGCTGCTTTTCGCACTCGAGGTCCCGCTTTTTTTGACGCCGGCAGCGGTCGCTGGTTTTTCCGCACGATCTTTTTTGACTGCGGAAGCGCGGCCCTTCTTGTGGCCCAGAGGGGCCGCGGACCCTTTATCCACGCCCTTTTCCGCACTTGCGTCTTTCGCCTGCGACTTTTCGCCGGCGCCTTTGCGCACTCCGGAAGAAGACCCACGGCGATGACTGCGCTCGGCGTGCGGAACGTTGGCAACCTCGGCCACATGCAGACGGCGGCCCGGTTCCACTTTGATACCGGTCATCTTGTTCCAGCGGCGCAATTGATCGAGAGAAACACCAAAGCGATCAGCGATAGTGACCAGCGTATCGCCCTTGCGCGCCGTATACAGCAGCATGCGCGAAGCCGGCGCGGCGGCCGGAGCGACTGGAATAACCAGCGCTTCCATGCCGGCGATGTTGTCGGACTCACTCAACTGATTGGCCGCGGCCAGTTCCGCCACGGCGACGTGATGGTCATGCGCCACGGAGGCCAGCGTGTCTCCCGCGGCAACGCGGTGATAGCGCCACGAAGTGCGCCGAGCTTCGGGAATTTCTTCGATGCGCTTGGTGAACAAGACGCCGGTACCGGCCGGCAGATGCAGATCGAAGGCTGCATCCGGAGGCGTAGCGTAGCGCAGCAGGCTGGGATTCAGCGCCACCATTTCCTCCATGGGCGCGCCCACGATGTCTGACACCAGGCGCAAATCGACGGAGTAGTTGATGGTCACCGTGTCAGTGAGCACCGGTGGATCGAGCGTGAAATCGTCGAAGCCATACTGCGTAGGATTGTTGGCGATGATGATGGCCGCCAGAATTTCGGGCACGTAGTTTTTGGTTTCCGCGGGAAGATTGTTGCGCCTGTAGAGTTCCCAGAAATCGGCGTAGCCGGTCTTTTGCACGGCGCGCTGCACATTGCCCGAGCCCCAGTCATAACCAGCCATGGACAAGTACCAGTCGCCCAACTGGTTGTAGATGAACTTCATGTAGCGTGCATAGGCACGGGTGGATTTTTCCGGATCAAAGCGCTCGTCGACATACGCGTTGCGCGTGAGGCCGTATTCGCCGTGAGGCATGAACTGCCACATGCCGCCTGCACCGGAGTGCGCATTCAGAGCGCGCGGATTGAAACCCGACTCGGCGACCGCCAGGTAGATCAAATCCTGTGGCACGCCTTCTTCGGCCATGACGCGCTGAATCATGGCTTTGTAACGGCCGGAACGCTGGAAGGAGTGGAGCAGCGTGTTGTGGCCGCGCTGCGAGCTGCCAAAAAACTTGAGGTAGACGGCCACATAGTCGTTGACCACGAGCGGCAGATCGGACTTGGTGGTGGCCAGTTCGGTACGCGCCTTAGCGATCACGTTGGGGTCCACTTCGAAGGTCACATCGCTGGCCACGTCGGCCGGCGACAGTTCCATTTTGGGCACAAAGCCGTTGCCTTCCTTCAACGCTTCCATCTCGAGGGCGTTCACCGCGTCTACGATGCGGTCGAACTCGTCCTGCAACTGCGGGTCGCTCTTGATGTCGATTCCGCTGGACAGCATCAGGTCCACGGAGCGATCGAACTCCGCCTTGGCCTCGGGCAGCTTGCCCTTGCGATAGTCGGCGACGCCCCGGTTGTAGGCTTCCTCAACCTGCTGGATCAACTGGCGCACGCGGCGCTGCTCCATAGTCGCTGGAACGGCCTGCTCGGTGGCGGACGCCAGCGAAGTGGGCATGGGCGGCAGGGAGGGCGCGGTGGCTTGCGGCTGTGTTCCCTCGACAGGTGCAGGGGATTGAGAGGGATTGCATCCCGCCAGCGATAGAACCAGCAGGGCGCAGCCAGACAAGCGGAATTGCTTCAGGGTCATGTGCATGTTTGTTTCAATCCACGCCCCCGCGCGGTGGGGCGGCGGCGGCAATTCAGTTGCTCTTCAATTCGGTGCTCTCAAACCACTGCCGCTCAGAAGCTCGTTTCCGCAGGGAAATGGCATGCTGGCAGAGCGCAGACTACGGCGCCTTCATTGAAGAACCGCGCTCAGGCCGCGGAAGACACTATGCCGATGATAAGCTATGCCATGGAGGCACGCGCGCTGGACGGCGCAATTTGGCCCTCTACCGCAGATCCCCACATGGACTCACGCTTCCTACGAAATTTCGCCATTATCGCCCACATCGACCACGGCAAGTCGACGCTGAGCGACCGTCTGCTGGAATTGACCGGCTCCGTGACCGGGCGCGAGATGCAGGCGCAAATCCTGGACGACATGGACCTGGAGCGGGAGCGCGGCATCACCATCAAGGCCCACGCCGTGCGCATGATGTACAAGGCCAAGGACGGCAACACCTACCAACTGAACCTGATCGACACGCCCGGCCATGTGGACTTCAGCTATGAGGTCTCGCGCTCTCTGGCCTCGTGCGAAGGCGCGCTGCTGGTGGTAGACGCTACCCAGGGCGTGGAGGCCCAGACCCTGGCCAACGCCTATCTGGCTATCAACCACGGGTTGGAAATCATTCCGGTCATCAACAAGATCGACCTGCCCTCGGCCGATATTGTCCGTACCCAGGAGGCCATTGAGAAGGCCGTGGGTCTGGACGCGACCGACGCCCTGCCTGTGAGCGCCAAGACCGGCCTGGGCGTGGCGGACGTGCTGGAGGCGATCGTGCACCGCCTGCCGCCACCCACAGGCGACCCTGAAGCCCCTCTGCAGGCCCTGGTGTTCGATTCCTGGTTCGATGCCTATCGCGGCGTCATCGTGCTCGTACGGGTCATGCAGGGCGTTCTGCGCATGGGTCAGCGCATCCGCTTCATGTCCAACGGCAAGGCTTTCGAAGTGGAGTCGATGGGCGTGCTGATGCCCAAGCCGGTGGCCATCGGCGAACTGCGGGCCGGCGAAGTGGGATTTTTTGCCGCCACCATCAAAAATGTGGGCGACACCAAGATCGGCGACACGGTTACAGAAGAGGCAAGGCCCGCCGCGGCGCAGTTGCCGGGCTTTGAAGACATCAAGCCGATGGTCTTTTCCGGCCTGTACACCGTGGACTCGCACGAGCACACCATGCTGCGCGACGCGCTGGAGAAGCTGCGGCTGAACGACGCTTCGTTCTTCTTTGAGCCGGAGAGCTCCGCCGCGCTGGGCTTCGGCTTTCGCTGCGGCTTCCTCGGCCTGCTGCACATGGAGATCATCCAGGAGCGGCTGGAGCGCGAGTACGAACTGGACTTGATCACCACCGCACCCGGCGTGCGCTACCACATCACCCTGACCGACGGCAGCGTGGTGGAGGTGGACAATCCCTCGCGCTGGCCCGATCCGACCAATATCGAAGTGATCCACGAGCCGGTCATCACCGCCAAGATCCTCACAAATGAGGAGTACGTGGGCGGCATACTCAAGCTGGTGGAAGAAAAGCGCGGCAAGCAGTTGAACTTCGAGTACGTCACGCCTACCCGGGTGATGCTGACCTACGAACTGCCGCTGAACGAGATTGTGCTGGACTTCTACGACCGGCTGAAGTCCATCAGCCGCGGCTATGCCTCGCTGGATTACCAGTTGGCCGGCGAATGGGCTTCGCCGATGGTCAAGATGGATATTCTGGTCTCTGGCGAGCCTGTGGACGCGCTGTCCATCATCGTGCACAAGGATTTCGCCTACGAGCGCGGCAAGCTGCTGGTCTCAAAGATGCGCGAGCTGATTCCGCGGCAGCAGTTCGAGGTGGCCATCCAGGCGGCCATCGGCGCCAAGATCATCGCCCGCGAATCCGTAGCCGCGCTGCGCAAGAACGTGCTGGCCAAATGTTACGGCGGCGACATTTCGCGCAAGCGCAAGTTGCTGGAGAAACAGAAGGAAGGCAAGAAGCGCATGAAGCGGATCGGCAAGGTGGATATTCCCCAGGAAGCCTTCCTGGCAGTGTTGCGCATCGGCGAAGATGCGCAGAAGTAGCAGCAGTACAGTAATCAACTAGATACTTTAGTCATCGTACGTTCATCAGAAATTGTGCAAAAGCCTAAAAACTTGCACTGCGCGCGGGACTACGGAAAATCACGGGCCTGGCTCGGTTTAACTTGTTTATTTATTTGATAACAAAGAAGTTGCTCAGGCTACCAGAATCACCCCCAGGTTGGCAATAGGGCGATTCGGCTATTTCGGGCAGTTCTCGCAGAACTTATCCACACTTTTTTCCACAGATTCACCGTTCCGGGGTAAAGAATATTTTTCAGACCGCGACAGGCGTTTCCCCAAACAGCAAAGGCCCCGCTGAGCGGGGCCTTTGCTGTTTGCTGCGAACGCTTTGACTCTTAGTGAGCCGCGGGAGCCCTGGGGGCTGCCTTGGGCGCCGCTGGCGCCGCTGCGCCGGCCGGCGGGGCAGGTACGCCCGACTTCACGTTGTACGCGTCGATGATCGGCTTGGTGATGTTGCTCGAGTCGTTCGCGTAGAGCACGGGGTTCTGCTGCTGGGCCACATCCAGAACCAGCGTGAATCCCTGCTGCTGCGCGTAGCTGGCGAGAACGTCATAAACCTTGGAGGCCAGGCCGTTGTACAGCTCCTGAATCTCTCCCTGGAAGTCGTTCTGCGCATCCTCAGCCTGACGCTGCAACTGCTTTTCCTTCTCGTCGATGGTCTTGGCCTTGCTGGCGCGCTCGGCATCGCTGAGCTTGTCGCCCTGGGCCTGCAACTGCTTCTTCAAGGAGTCGATGTCGTCGCTGAGAACCTTGAGCTGCGCTCTCTTGGGCTCGTACTTTTTCTGCAGGTCGGCAAAGTTGCGCTGGCCCTCGTTGGTTTGTGCCACGGCCACCTGGAAGGCAATGACGGCGATCTTGGCCGGTCCAGCCGGAGCGGCGGGAGCAGGCGACGTTTGGGCGGCGGCGGTCAGGGCGAAGCCCGAGGCCAGAGCAACAGCTATTGCAAGCGAACGCTTCATGCGAGTTTAAAACTCCTTCGGAATTCCTGTGTGGCTGTCTGCGTTTCAGCGCGTGACCGAGCCTGTGCCTCCTGAGTAACCTTCGCTCTTTTGGGTGGACGCCGCGCC
>CAVZNE010000119.1:0-9733 GCA_963776445.1 Terriglobales bacterium | reverse complement strand
CCACAGATGAACTGGTGGCCCTGGCGATTCGCTCTAATGACCCCATCCTTCCAAAGGATTCCAAAATCAGGAGCCTCATTGAGTTTGGAAGGGCTGTACATGGCGAAATGGCTGCTCTGACAGATGCTGCAAAAAGAGGCGTGGCTGTAGATAAATGCATGATGTTTGTGACGACATTTCCTTGCCACCTTTGCGCGAGGCAGATTGTAGCAGCAGGGATTTCGAAGTTGGTTTATATTGAACCTTACGCAAAAAGCCTAGCGGCGGAGCTCTACCCTGATTCGATCGCAGTTGATGGGGAGCACACAAAGAACAAGCAAGTTCCGTTCGTACCGTTTGTTGGGATTGCGCCTCGACAATATATGGACCTCTTCGCGGCTAGTTCGCGCAAGAATAAGGACGGAACTATCATGGCATTTTCCGCCAAGTCCGCCGTTCCGAAGTTCACTCAAGAACACGTTGTGTATTTGGATCGTGAAGTCGCTGCGTGCAAGAATCTGTTTAAGACGATGAAAAACAAGGGTTTGATTCAGTAGGAGGATTGAGATGGCAGAGTGGTTGAAAACGGCAATCGATGAAGTGGACAGACAATTTGAGGAACTCCCTCCATGGAAGAAGACTTCCGCAGAGCAGTTTCTGAGCTTTTCCCCAACTGAAGATGAGCGTTCATCGACTATTCGCGAACCGCAGTATCGAGAACGGGAATGCCAAATCCTTTAGTGGTTTGACTCTATTGAACCCCCACGGGCCGCCCAATTTGGGCGGCCCGTTTTGTCGATTGGGAGTATAGTCGCTGTACACGCGTCGATAACCTACGGATAGCACTTGGAACGCACAGTATATTATGCATATTGACAAAATAATCAGATTACAGCTAACATATTAGCTATGATTGCGCTACAAGAGATCGGCGCACAGGTCGCCCTGGCGCGGAAGCAGCGAATGCTAACCCAGGTGCAGCTTGCTAAAAAGTCTAGCGTCAGTCGGGCGACAATAGATCTGCTTGAGAATGGCCGAGCGTCTGAGATCGGCTATTCGCGGCTTGCCCGCATTCTCGCCGCCGTCGGCCTGGAACTGCGTCTGCAGGCTGTGGCCTCCCAGCGGCCGACGCTGGAGGACCTGTTGAACGAGGATTCGGACCATGCTTAGGATCTGGACTGACAATTGCTCCGCCGGAATGCTGGATAGTGACGGACAGCGTGGAAGTACCTTTGTCTACAATCCTGAAGCCGCACCGGAGCGGGCAGTCTCGGTCACTATGCCAGTCCGCCTCGCCTCCTGGAACACCCCTTATGGCGTAGCGCCGATCTTCGAGATGAACCTGCCGGAAGGCGCTTTGCGGGAGCGGTTGCGGTTGGCTTTTGCCAAGGCCACTGGAACCTTCGACGATCTGTCCTTGCTGGCCATCGTGGGCCGCTCACAGCTTGGCCGGGTCCGCTTTACAGGCGCGGATACCGAGTTGAACGAGGACGTGCCATTTCAATCGGTCGATGAGATCCTCTCCAGCCAACGCGGCGGTGAACTGTATCGGTACCTGATTGAGAAGTTCGCTGCATACTCAGGCATCAGTGGAGTGCAGCCAAAGTTTCTGGTTCGTGACGACGGCCACTTTGCCGCGGAGGCTTCGGAGAAGAGGGCTTTGTCGCCATCCTTCCGAGGAGCCACGCACATCGTCAAATTCTGGGACGCTGCAGAGTTTCCCCAGCTTGCCGCCAACGAGTTCTTCTGCCTGAAGGCTGCTCAGCGGTGCGGCCTTCGGGTTCCTCCGCACAGCTTGGCGGAGGATGGAAGCGCGCTGGTTATGGAGCGTTTCGATCTTCGGCCGGACGGTTCTTATCGCGGATTTGAAGATTTCTGCGTGCTCAATGCCCGTCCCACCGATGAGAAATATCGCGGCAGCTACGAGACCAATGTACTGCGCCGCTTCCAGCAGTTCGCCCAGTCACCGGAGTTGCTGGAGGAGAGCCTCCAGCTCTTTACGCTGATTTCCCTGAACTGTGCAATCCGCAATGGGGACGCACACCTGAAAAATTTCGGCATCCTCTATGACGAGGTGGAAGGCGAGGCGCACCTGGCGCCGGTCTATGATCTCGTGACTACCGCTGTCTACCTGCCCAAGGACCAGATGGCATTGACGCTGAACGGTACCACGCGGTGGCCAACGGCGAAAGACCTGATTCGCTTTGGTGAGCAACGCTCCTTGGGATCGCGCCATACGCTCTCGCAAATCCTTGAGCGCGTATGTGATGCACTGGCCGATACCGCCCGAGTTGTGCAAGCCTATGGTCGAGAACACCCCGAATTTGAACTGATTGGGCGGCAAATGCTGGAGCAGTGGGAACTGGGGCGGCACCCGGTCGGGTGACAGCCACAGCCCGCGGAGACAGTGGTGCTCGATTTGGGGTCCGACCGGGAGCGTGAGTTCTTTCGAACTCACCCAAGAATTCACCCAAGATTGAGACGGCTTACACGTAAATACAGGTGCTTAGGCGGTATTCCGCGTGCGGTTAAGTTGTTGAAAGTAAAGGTAAGATGTAGATTGACACGGAAGAGGTCGCTGGTTCGAATCCAGTCGTGCCTACCATATTTACTTTAAAATCATAGACTTACGGCAGCGACCTCTTCTTTTTCATGTCAATCAGGGTGCTCAAGGGTGCTGAGGTTTTCTCCGCCCAAAAGCGTGTTGACGACCAGCTTCTGTGCGCTTCTCCTTTCTTCTGTGACCGTCTGCTGATAAATGTCCATGGTGATCCGGCTATTGGCGTGCCGTAGCAGATCCTGAATCGTCTTGATTTCCACTTTGTTCTCCCGAAGCAGGTTCGAGAACCCGTGGCGGAACGAGTGCCAACCGATCTTCTTGGAGATCTTGAGCCGCTCGAGTACCGGCCTGATGTGCCGCTTGAGGATCATGTCCGGCGTAATCGGCTGGGTGCCGTTCTTCTCCACCGACGGAAAGAGAAAATCCTCATCGCTCTTGTAGAGCGATGCTTCCTTCCATGTCTTGAGCTCGGCAACGACCTGTTCCGGGAGCGGAACAGGTTTCTTCGATGCCCGCGTCTTCGTGTTTCCTTCCACATTCCGGTAGACCGACTTCGTGATGTAGGCCGTACCTGAATCGAGGTCGACGTCACTCCAGCGCAGAGCAATCAGTTCACCGCGGCGAAGCCCAGTACTGCCGTCGAGCAGGACCATCGTGCGTTCCCGCGGCGCCAACTCCGCCAGGAGAGCCTGAAACTCTTCCGGTGTCAGGTATTCCGGATCCTTCAGGCGCTCAGAGGAGGTACGGACCGATGTGATGGGATTGTTGGCCGCCCAGCCGTTCCGGATGGCGTGGGAGAAGATCGCGGACATGACGTTGCGGATCTTGCTCTTTAAAGCCGGACTGGCAGGTTCGCCGTCCAGCCTTTTGAGCTTCTTCAGCCAGGTCTCGACATCAACGCCCTTGATCGATGAAAGCGCCATCGTACCCCAATGGGGCACGATGTGATCGTCGATCGACGACGTGTAGCTTTCCTGCGTTGAATAGGCCTTGTCTGGCAGTTCATTGCTCTTGTAGTGGGCTGCAAGCTGCTCAATGTTCATCGGGGCAAAGGCGGCACCTTCATTGACGTCGATCCTCAGCTGGGTAACGGCCTTTTCAGCGTCCTTGCGCTTGGGCAATTCGACCACAGAACCGATCGTCTTCTTCTTGTAGACCCGCCGTCCGTTCTCTTCCGTGTAATAGCGGAAGACCCAGATCGCCGGCTTGCTCTTGAGCTTCTGCAGAGTGAGAGAGCCCCGCTGATAGCGCTGTGATTTCATCCGGAACCCCGTCAGTGACGAGGGCTCCGGCTTGGTGTCAGCATTCTCCAAGATCTTCATGCAGCCACCGCCTGATTGGTCTTTTCGATCATCCAGGCGTCAATCTCGCACTTGAAGAAGCGCCAGAACTTCCGCTTGCCTTCTCCGAGAGGATGGGCCGGCAGGTATCCCTGCCGCGCCCAGCGAGTGATTGTCTTGTCATCGAGGCCGAGGTATTCCGCAGTCTCAACAGGGGTGAGAGGACGTTTCGAGGTGGAAGGGGAAACTACTTCGAGCATGGATAGTGCGTCTCCTCGCTGATGGCTCAGCGATCATCGTTGAAATTGTGATGGGGGCGTTACGGGCTAGTTCTGGTTGGCGGCGCGCTGGTCAAGCCAAGCTTCCATGGCATTGACACCACTTGATTCGTTGTAACGAGCGCCATAAATGCTGATGGTTGTCTGCACATTGCTGTGCCATAACATCTTGCTGAGCTGCAGAAAACCGTCGGGATGGTCCTTCAGCCACTTAAACGCGACCGTGTCCCGAATCATGTGCGGAGTTGTCCTGACGGGGGCGAACTTCGTAGTCCAGTGGCCAACGATCTTGCCGATCTGATCCGAACGCATCGGCCTTCCGCGCTTATTCAGAAAGAGATTGTCGGCGCTTCCGCCATTGAGCAGAGTAGGGCGGTAATTATTGAGGAATTCCTCGAGCGGTTCGACTAACTGGCGAGGCAGAAGAAGATCGATCGAGATCCCGGTCTTTGTTCCCTTGGGGGCAAAACTGATTTGCCAAAATTCAGCATTCGGATTCTTCGCCTCTTCCTCAAAGACCCAGGGCTGCTTGTCAATCTGGCTGTACGGAGGGATCCTGGCTTTGAACAGGTTGGGGGCAGGTCCACCAACCAGGCATTCGCGCAAATTGCGCTGCCTCCACGGCAGCACCGCGAACCAGCGAACCAGGAACTCTTCCTGAGCCAATTCTGCGATACGCCTCGGATCCCGCTTCTTCTTCTTCGCGTAGGCTTCACGTTCTGCACGGATCTTGTCAGGAATCGACGAAAGCTCGTCATAGTCCACAAACTTTGTGGACTTACGCTTCCTGCGCTCAGCGGCGTCTTCCAGCGGAATACCATCGATCAGCGGGCCGAGCCATGAGTAGTCAGTATTGATGTACGCGGGATGGTACTTCACCATTGCGTAAACCTGTGCAAGACGGGGTCCGATGGAGTTGCCTTTGATGCCGCGCTCGTTGATGGCCCATGCGACGAACCCTTCTACGAACTGCTTCTGCAAGAGGTCCTTGAACGATGTCGGACTATAGCCGCAGACGTTCATGACGAATCCAGTGAACTGACAGATCAACAGCCGAATTCCGTTGGCCGTTACGGCACGGATCTTGCCCTTCTTGGGGCGGCCAGGCGCGTATGCGGCCTGTTTCCATGCGAGAAGCGTCTGTACATCGCTCCTGAGTCCCTCAGGCATTTTTTCCAGGGGCACACCATAGTGATCGAACTTCATCAGATGTGTCGGCGTAGAGCCGATCCAACCAGCCTTCTGCAGAAGCAGCCAGAAGCCGTTCTTCTTGCTGGCCACTGTGGTGAACATCAAGCCGTCCCGAATCCTGTCCTCACCCCACTGATCGACAGCCTCCTTGGTCACCTCGTTGGGTGACGTCAGGGAGCCGGCAAAGTGGCGGACGATGTCCGTAAGGCGTTCTTTGACGGCAAGTTCAAGCAAGGGCTTCCAGGCATCCGACGGATTCCCGTCGGGATCCCAGCCGCAGCGCATGGCCGCCTTCAGGAGCTTGCGCTGCTGGTACACGTAGGACCTGATGCTGTTCTCTGTGTACCGGCGGCTTTCAAGGAAGGGCCGGAAGCCGCGCTTCCGGATCTCGATCAGGTCGAAGGGGATCTGGTCACCGGGCAGATCGAAGTACTTGCTCAGGTGACCGCAGACCGTCCTCAGCATCTTGAAGGAGCGTGTCGGGTTCTTCTGCAGAATCGCCAGCAGGTCGCCGGTGGTTCTGACAGGAATTGACTCTTTCGCGTCATAACCTGCCGCAACAGGAAGAGGAGACGCATTTTCCGTGCCAATCTGAAGCTGTGCGAAACTCATATCTGCATTCCTTTCGGGAACTTATAGAAGTACTTGCCGCAGTAAATGCAGAGATTCCGCGCAATGCCGAGAAGCTTTGCGACGATCAGTGCGAGATCTACCGCGAACTGAATTACCCAGAGAAGGAATGCAGCGATCAGAAAAGACTCGAAGAGGTATGTGAGCAAATTCCAGAGGGGATGAAGGATTAGGAGCTTAGTAGCCACGGCGCCGCTCCTTTTTCATGCTGGAAGCGAGGAAGGTTTCCAGGTCGACAGGCAGGAACTTCGCGCGTCCAGGCAGATTGCGGGAGTTGATCTGGCCCGCGGCGACGCGGTTCTGAATGGTCCGGGTGCTTACGTTAAAGATCTGCGCCAGATCGCGGACGGTGTAGGTGGCCTGCAGAGGACGGTCCTTGATGGCGAGGATCTCCTCTAGCACGGGATACCTGGTGGATGCTGTGTTGTTCATGACTTGAAGTGCACCTTTCCCATTCAGCTGCCGGGCGGCAGCTATTGGTTGATGGAATCGGAGATGGCTAAGCTCTTGCGGGCGCAATTGCTAGCACATGCTCGCACTTTTGTCTAGTATAGACATCACACAGCAAAACCAAGAATTTACCCGAAACACCCCATCGGGCTGCGAAGAAACCGGAAACGACAGGGCAGACCCCGCCTATTAGATAGCAGATAGCGGCCCCCGTCTTTTGGGGGACGCCGGGAGTATTGGTAGACAGTGACCTGTGCTACACAGGTGTATCCGGTCCACTGAACGCACAGAGCATCAGCCGTCGAACGTCCTTGGGGTAGGGCGTTAAGGCGAGGTCGTCACTCTCACCGACATGGGGCGGGGATCCATGCCTGCATGGCGTATAGCTGCCCGGTGCGGCGCCGGGCCTCAGACCCTGGGGAGATCTGAGCCAGTTTGCCCGCCCTACCTGCTGGTAGGCGGGGACTGGAGTTGGCCGGGCCAGATTTTCACCGCGGGATGACGCCCGTCGGCTGGTGACCGCGCTGTGGAAGTGCGGGGGAGGATCTGGTGTCCGTGGACCTTTGGAGCCCAGGATCATCGCTTATCCGGCCGGCTTGCGATGACCCTGTTGAAGCATGTAGAGCCTGATCGAGAGACCGATTCAGACCTTACACTTAAATCTAGTATTAGGTTTCATCGCAAAAACAATGATTTACGCGTATGTATCTATATATGTGTGGTTTACCGCGAAGTCTGATCGCTACGGAGCCAGTGCAGGCGACGGTCAGCGCCGAATGTGGGAAAAATCCCCGTCAGAGTCCAGATGAGCGCCTTTTCTCCCCCCATAGAACGTAAAGGAGCCCGTTAAGGGCTCCAATGAGCAGGCTGGCGGCCAGATTGAACTGGATTAGGCGGATCAGCAGGATGGCGATCCGCAAAAGAATCCTATTCATGCTCCTTCGCCTCCTCTTCTGGCTCATCATTGAAGATGAGTTGCTGTTGTCCTTCAAGTGGTGGTGGTGCAAACCGGATCAGGTCTGAGGTTTGTCCCCTCCGGGATCGCTGGCGTGGCTTCGGGGTTAATTGTGGATGCTGTTTTTCCATTGAGTCCTCCAAATGAAGAGGCGGCCCATAGGCCACCGGTTGTTTGTGTCGGATTTACACTCGTGAATCATAATGGCCTGGTTATCCTTGATAGAGTCGGGGGTTCTTAACCATCACAGTCGAAGGTGGTAGAATTGCGGTCTTACGAAAAGCCCACAATACCCTGGGATCATCCGGATTTCGAGTGAAGAACCATGGCTTCTAGACCTTATTTCAGCCGCAGCGGTGAAGAGCTTGCCACGATCTTCAAGTCTTGCAAGGGGGAGATTTTAACCCTTAAGGCTTTACGCAATGAGCTTGGTTACCGCAAGACGCGGAGTATGCAAAACCTTCGTGCGAAGGTAGATGGCTTATTGGTGAAACTCGAAGAATCTGCAAGCCATGAAGATGTGCCTGAAGGCATTTGCAGAGAGCAAGGCGCAGTATCAGTAGACTTCAGCGATATTGCCGACAGTGAAGCCCCTTCCCCTAAGACAGTTGACGCCGCATCAACGAACGACAATACGGGACAAGCCAATCCGTCTTCTGACGAGGAAAGGGATTCCGTCGCGCCGATTCGTGGAAGTATTGGTTTCATTCGTCCGTGCGGCGTAGTCGCTGGAGCGCCAAGCCGCTGGACTTTCCCCGAGAAGCGCGATTTCGAGATCGATGCAAATAAAAACACTCCACGAATAGAGAGATATGTTGCCGCGCTCCGTGCTCTTGTGAAGGATATGAAGCGCCATGGCGCGGGCATGCGCACCGTTACCTTAGGTCATGGTGAATTAATCGCACTTGATGGCCGTGAACATGGGTATCGTTTCCCTTACGACGGTGACGCCGAACTATTTGAAGGCGCGAAGGTCACTATCGCTTTAGGAAGCCGGACCTGTGATGGCAGAATCGTGTCTGTGTTTCCACAAGAGCTCATTGTTTCCTTTGACGAGGACCTCGGGGCAACTATCGGCGCATGCGTTCTACGCATTGACAACACAGCCATGATTGACGCACTGGCGGACCGCATGGAGAAGGTGCGAAGCGGCGAAGCAAAGTTGAACCAGAAACTTGCCGACGATGTTTTGGATAATCGCGGCCTTCAACTCCCTGGCGCTGTCATAGTAAATGAGCCAAATTCGAAAGGTGATCTGAATGTCCAACAGCAGAAATTCGTGGAGCATGCTGTTGCCAATACCGTGACTTACTTGTGGGGTCCACCAGGAACAGGAAAGACGAAGTCGCTCAGCACCATTACGGATCTTCTGTTCAATGATGAGAAGCGCATCCTGATTTGCTCGAACACCAATCAGGCTGTTGATCAAGTCATTTTGAGCCTTTGCAAAACGCTCGGGATAACGCATTCGGCATTGGAGGGCGGTAAGGTACTTCGAATTGGAAAAACCGGGAAAGACTTAGAGGGCTATAGGGACTATGTGACCCTTGCTGGTATCGTTGAGCGAAAATCCGTGGGGCTGCAGCGGCAAAAAGCCATGCTGGAAAGAGACATCCAGAGCATTCGCTCATCCGCTGACAATTCGCGTAGAATTCTGGAGGAATTCACGAGAATGGAATTGGCGCAAAGCGAACATAGAAATCTGCTTGACCAGCGCAAGTCGCTTGAGAAATCAGTTTCCGACTGTTTAGCAGTTCAACAGGAGTTATCACAGTCCGCAAACAGAATTGACCATGAATTAGAAGAACGCCTTCACGCGAGCGTCTTGCGCGGCCTGCTGATGCGGTCAGAGGCGAAGATTCGTGCTGATTTATCGACTGTGCATGCAAACAGAGAGTCGGCTGTGATGCGCCTAAATGAGTTCCGTCTTGCTCTAGATGATCCAAAACGGCGCGAGCGCGTACAGGCAGCTGCTGCTCGATACGAAAGTCTGATGACTGGATTGCGGGGACAGGACAAGGCCGCCGCTCAGTCCAGTGTGGAGGAAGAGGAGAAAAAGGTCGCGCCAGTTCTTCGGGAACTGGCCGACATCAATAAGACACTGGAGAGCATGGAGAAGGCGGTGGTTGCGGAGGCGCGAATCATCGGTGCAACGGTCACCAAAACCTATCTATCACCGGAACAACTTGGTACTTTTGACGTCGTCATCATCGACGAGGCTTCCATGGTGATGCTGCCTGCAGTGTATTACGTGAGCGGGTTGAGCAAAGAAAAGGTTATTGTGTCTGGTGATTTTCGCCAACTCTCCCCGATCATACCTACACAACAAGGTGCGATCCTGGAGTTGATAGGTCAAGACGTCTTTCATGAAGCGGGGATATCCAAGAACTTCAGGACGCATGGAGGAAGA
>CAVZNE010000118.1:0-3010 GCA_963776445.1 Terriglobales bacterium | reverse complement strand
CAACTACGGCGCCAAGATCACCCAGTACGATGTCAACTTCGCCATCTCGGTCGGCGTGGAATACAAGTTCAAAAAGAAGCGGTAAAAGCGGCTTCTGCCGGCATAACCAGAAATAAAACAGGAAAGCGGCCATGTCATCCATGGCCGCTTTCCTGTTTCAGAACTCCCTTCGAGCGCTGCCATTCGGGGAAACCTTCATCGGCATAACTCTCTCGGTTAAAAACAGACGGGCTGCCAGCTTCATCTGGTTGTGATATCCTCCACCGTTCGATGACTCTTTTTGAGAAGTATCATCGGACAACATGCTGTACCGGATAGCGGCACACCCACGTTCGCGCCGGGGGCTCCCGGGCAGAGAATCGAAGGCATACGCATATGGACATGAGAGACACACTTGGAGTTTTGCTTGCGGGAGGCGCCGGCGAACGGCTCTTTCCGCTGACCCGCGATCGTGCCAAACCGGCTGTGCCCTTTGGCGGACATTACCGCATCATCGATATCACGCTTTCCAACTGCATTAACTCCGGCCTGCGCAAGGTCTTCATTCTCACGCAGTACAAGGCGCTCAGCCTGAACCGTCACATCCGCGAAGGCTGGACGGGCATTGTGGCCCAGGAGCTGGGCGAGTTCTTTGAGCTCATGCCGCCCATGCAGCGCACCGGCTCCAACTGGTACATGGGCACCGCCGACGCCGTCTATCAGAACATTTATTCGATCGGCAGCGAGCAGCCCAAGTACATCCTGGTGGTCGGTGGCGACCATATCTACAAAATGGACTACAGCCGCATGCTGGAGCAGCACAAGGAGTCCAAGGCCGAGGTCACGCTGGCCACGCTGCCCATCCCGGTCGAAGAGTCTTCTCGGTTTGGCGTAGTCGAAGTGGGTCAGGCCGGGGATGTGCTCAGTTTCCTGGAAAAGCCGGCTTCCACCACCTTCCGGTCGCCCGGCAACCCCGACGCCGTCGATGCCTCGATGGGGATTTACATCTTCAACACCGAGACTCTGCTGAAGGCATTGATCGCCGACGCCGAAGATCCTAACTCCAAGCACGATTTCGGGCACGACATTCTGCCCAACATGCTGGGCAAGCGCAAGATGATGGCCTACAGCTTTGTGGACGAGAACAAGCAGCAGGCGCTCTACTGGCGCGACGTGGGCACGCTCGACGCCTACTACGACGCCAACATGGATCTGTGCTCGGTTTCGCCAACCTTCAACCTGTACGACAAGAACTGGCCCATCCGCACCCGCGTGCGCCAGTATCCGCCGGCCAAGTTCGTCTTCGGCGAGCCGGGCCGCACCGGGTCCGCGGTCAACTCGGTCATCACCGCCGGCGTCATCATCTCCGGCGCTTCGGTTTCCAATTCCGTGGTGTCGCAGGATGTGCGCGTCAACTCCTACTCCGACGTGGACGCCAGCATCATCTTTTCTCACGTGAACATCGGCCGCCACTGCCGCATCCGCAAGGCCATCATCGATCGCGACGTGCACATTCCCGAGGGCACGGTGATCGGCTACGACCCGGTCGAGGACAAGCGCCGCTATTTTGTCACCCCTTCCGGGCTGACCATTGTGACCCGCGACGCCTCGCTGTTTGAAAACCCCGTCGAGCCGGAGTTCCAGCAGCGGTATTGATTCCTCAATCGACCCAACCAGGCGCCCCAGGTTCCTCTTCTTCAGAGAACTGGGGCGCTTTTCTATTTGGGAATCCTGAAAGCCGGATTCAACAGCGGCTTCAGTTGCGCCCACGGGTACCTTACGGGTTCAGCCACGCACACCCGGCACGAGACGGAACCAATTTGAAAAACGATCGTGAGTCCAGCGCCGTCCAGCGTCCAATTTCCGGGATTCGCCACGATCTCGTGCAGATTTTTCTCAAGAAACCCCGGCGCCCACTGGTTCTTTGGGTAGCCGTCACCAAATTGCCGTACTAACGCTTTCATACAGCGCTGGTAAAGGCGAGATTTCCAGTCCGAATCCACCAGGAACACGTCCTCCGGCCTCAGCTCCCGCCGCTCTTTGAGCAACCAGTTGAATTGAGTGAAGTCCAGGTTTGGATGGGCAGCGCCGTGGCCGTACCACTGATTGTTGATGGTGACTGTGACTAATTCGCCAGTGACGAGGTTGATCGTTGTCGTGACATCGGTGTCCAATCCCTGCGCCCATTCCTGCTGCCACTTTCCGTCGGGCTGCGTGTTTCCCTGCGACGCCATTTCGCGGGCCGCCGCTTCCATGGCTTTGTTCCAGGCTTGCCACTCAGGAGTATCGCGGGTCGCCTGCGGCCAGGACGCATTGAGTGTGCCGTGATCGTTCAACACTCCTCGCTGTCGATCATCTTTAGCAAATTCTGGATCATCCGGCGCGGTGAGCGTGACAGAGCGCCAGACGAATAGTACGCCGCCCTTGTGCGCGATTGCGTTGCGCAATACATTCGTTCGCTCGCGGTAAACCTCATTCAGGCAACCCTCCATAAGACCAGAAGTAGCCCAGTCACGGGCCGCGCAGGTGATCGGAACGTTGTGGATCCACTGCCGCTGGCCTTCGCGCACTTCGGCAACCAACTCCGCCGGGACGGACACAAGAAGAGCCTTGTAGGCCGCCGCCATCTGCTCGTCTGCCGCGCTCAACTGCGGCGAAGCGCAGATTGCCTTCTCCTGGGGAGTTTTGGCCTTGGAGCAATCGAAACTGGCAGCCTGCGCTACGCCGCAGGCCAGCAACAACAAGACCAGCCAAATCTTCCGCATCTCCCTGAATCCTTCCTCGCATCGACCGACTCATAAGCTTACTGGAATCATTCCTGCACATTCGTAAAAAATGTCCACTCAGGAGTCCATGGAAAATCCACCGCCGATGTCGCCGCAGACCCCGCTCGCGCCTGAGTTCGACTCCGGCGAGAGCCTGGGCCGCCGCGCCTTCATTGTCGCGGCAGCGGCGGCTGTCAGCGGCATTGCCTTCTGGGGTTTGCGCCGCTCCACCATCGCCGCCGCCCGGCCTCTGGGACCCACGGAAG
>CAVZNE010000117.1:0-7892 GCA_963776445.1 Terriglobales bacterium | reverse complement strand
CCAGTCTGCGCGAACTCAATACTGATTATGTCGACATCTGGTATCTGCATGGCAAGGGCAGTCCGGAGGAGATTCACGACGACTTGATCGAGGCCCAGCAGTTGGCCAAGAAGCAGGGCAAGATCCGCTTTGCGGGCGTCAGCACGCACAGCGGCCAGCAGCAACTGCTGCCCTGGATGGCGCAGAAGGGCGTCTTCGATGTGGTGCTGGTGGCCTACAACTTCTCCATGGACGCGGGAATGGACAAGGCCATCGACGTGGCCGCCAAGGCGGGCATGGGCGTGGTGGGAATGAAGGTGATGGCCGGAGGTTTTCGCGGCCCAAGACCCGGCGTTCCTGCCCTGGACAAACTGAAGCAGCCGGGCGCGCTGCTGGCGGCGCTGAAGTGGGTCATTAACAAGCCCGGCGTCTCGACCACGATTCCCAGCATGACGGACATGGACCAGTTGGAAGAGAACTTGCAGGCCATGGCGCATCCATTCTCCGCTGGTGATGAGAAGCTGCTGGCCGCGCACCTTGAGACGATCCGGCCGCTCTATTGCCGCATGTGCGGCGAGTGCAATGACGCCTGCCAAAAAGGGCTACCGGTGGCCGATGTGCTGCGCTACCTGACCTATGCCGACGGCTACGGCCAGTTTGCGCTGGGCCGGGAGAACTTTCTTGGGTTGACCGCGGAGCAGGCTGCCGTACGCTGCGGCGATTGCGCCGAATGCACGGTCAAGTGTCCGCACGGCGTGCAGGTGCAGGGCCGGGTGGCGCGCGCTCAGGAATTGTTTGCATGAAGACTGCCGGTTTGCTGCTGACAGTTTTTTTGGCAACAGGTCTCTCGCATGCCCAGGCCTACCTTGACTGCAAATTCGCGCCGCGCTGGGAACAGTCCGAGGCCAAGCACCAGTATGCGTCCGACAACCTGTGGGAATACAAGGATGGCGCAGCGGAAGGCTACCTGCAGTACGGTTTTGTGCGCATGCAGGGAATCAACTGCAAGTCCGGCGGCGACACCCTGACCATCGACGTTTCCGAGATGAACGATGCCGATTCGGCCTACGGCATCTTCGTAGCCAACCGCGATCCCAACCTGCCGGTCGCCAAAATCGGGATGGGCGGGCAGGTGCAGACCCAGAGCGCCAGCTTCGCCAAGGGCAAGTATTACGTGGAACTGGTCGTCGTTGCCGCCAACCCGGACAGCAATCAAACCTCGGCGCTGCAGGCATTTGCAGCCAGGATTGACGCACTCCTTGAGGGCAGGACCACTGCTCCGGAGGCGCTGGAGTGGTTTCCGAAAGAGGATCTCACTTCCACACGCCTGGTTCCGGAAAGCGTGTTGGGGCTGCGCCTGCTCAAGCGTGGCTACCTGGCTAAGTACAAGCAGGGACAGGCGTTTATCGTGCTGGAGGCCTCGCCGGAATCCGCTGCGGAGGTTGTGAAGAAACTGCGGGAAAAATTTGAAGGCGCTCGCGCGGCACAGGTCGCAGACGAAGCTTTCCAGGCCCAGGCGCAGTATCTGGGCGCAATCTGCATCTTCCGCAAAGGACGTTTTCTTGGGGGATACGCGAACCTGCCTGACCCTCAGCTCGCTGTTACGCTGGCCGCAAAACTCGCTGCCAGCATTCCGTAGCAGGCCGGGCCTGGGCAAAGACGCGCGGCGACGTTGCGTCGTTCAGGCCCGCCAGACATCTGTAATTCAGGCTATAGATTTATATTCAATACTATTGGGGAATAAAAATATGTCGAAACGTGAATTTCAAACTGAAGTCAATCAACTACTGCAACTGATCATCCATTCGCTCTATTCGCATCCTGAGATCTTTCTGCGTGAACTCGTTTCCAACTCCTCGGATGCGCTGGACAAGCTGCGCCACCTTACGCTCGCCGAGGATGCGTACAAGGCTCTGCCGTTCGATCCGCGCATCGATCTGGAACTGGACGAGGAGAAGCAGACCCTCACCATTTCCGACACCGGCATCGGCATGAATGAAGAGGATCTGGTCTCGAATCTGGGCACAATCGCGCGCTCCGGGACCAAGAGCTTTCTCTCGAAGTTATCCGGCGATGCCAGGCGGGATTCCAATCTCATCGGCCAGTTTGGCGTGGGATTCTATAGCGTCTTCATGGTCGCCGACCGCGTGGAAGTCATTTCGCGCAAGGCCGGCGAAGAGAAGGCCTGGCGCTGGACAAGCGATGGCTCAACCGGTTTTGAGATCGAGCCCGCGGAGCGCTCTGTCGCCGGCACGACTGTCCTGATTCATTTCAACGAAGAGGGCAAGCAGTATGCCAACAACTGGCGGCTGCAGGAGGTGGTGAAGAAGTATTCCAACCACATTGCCTTCCCCATCTTCCTCACCTACGACAAAAGCGAGTGGAACGAAGCCGAGAAGAAGTCGGTGAAGACGCGCACCACGGAGCAGGTGAATTCAGCCAGCGCTTTGTGGCGCCGGCCCAAGAGCGAGCTGACCGACGAGGACTACAAGGAACTCTACCAATCCCTCTCCGGCGATTCGGAAGATCCGCTTTTCTGGTTCCACACCAAGGCCGAAGGCAGCCTGGAGTACACCACTCTCTTCTATATTCCTTCCAAGGCTCCGCTGGATCTTTATCAGGCTGAATACAAGGTGGGCGTCAAGCTCTATGTGAAGCGCGTCTTCATCATGGACGACGCCAAGGAACTGCTGCCGCAGTACCTGCGCTTTGTGCGCGGCATCATCGACAGCGAAGACCTTCCGCTCAACGTGAGCCGCGAGATTCTGCAACAGAATCGCGTGCTCACCAGCATCCGCACCGCCAGCGTCAAGAAGATCCTTTCCGAACTGAAGAACGTTTCCGTCAATCAGCCCGAGCAGTATCTGAAGTTCATCACCGAGTTTAACCGGCCGCTGAAGGAAGGCCTGTTTGGCGACTTTGCGAATCGCGAAACACTGCTCGAACTGATCCGCTTCAAGTCGACCAAGGTTGACGGTCTCACCAGCCTGGCCGAAGTGAAGTCGCGGATGAAGGAGGGGCAGAAGAGCATCTACTACATCACCGGCGGCGCAGAGAATCTGCTGCGCACCTCACCGTTGCTGGAGATTTACAGAAAGAAGGACATTGAGGTTCTCATCCTCGATGACGACATCGACGAAATCGTCTTTGCGGGCATCGAGAAATACGGGGAGATCGATCTGAAGGCCGTCAACAAGGCCGCAACCAGCGAAGACCTGAAGGACGAGGCCGACGCGGACCAGACGGAAGTCCTGAAGCCGCTGCTCGACAAGCTGAAGGCCACGCTTGGCGATCGCGTGAAGGATGTGCGCGCCTCGGTGCGGCTCGCCGACAGCCCTTCCTGCATCGTCAGCGACGAAGAAGAGCCTTCCTTGCAGATGCAGCAGATGCTGCGCGCCATGGGACAGGAAAACATTCCCGTGCCCAAGCCAACACTGGAAATCAATCCCGATCACGAGATTGTCAAAAAGCTGCTGGCGCGCGCGGATGACGCGGTTTCAGAGGACGCTGCATGGCTGCTTCTGGATCAGGCGCTGCTTATGGAGGGCGTCCCGCTCAAGGACCCTGCCACGTTTGTCCAACGCCTTAACCGCATTCTGAATCTTTCCATCTAACGAGTCGTAGCGGCTGCATTTGCGTGCAGCCGCTACTTATACCATCGCAATATCTCTACTTGGAGCGACCGCTTACGCTCCGGGCAAGTCAGGCTCTTTTTTCGGGCATGACCAGCCTGGCCGCGGGCGGCTGACAAAGTAGACGCCCTCAGCGGCTTCCACTGAAAACCTGTCCGTCTCTCCATCGGCCACATCCAGCAGCAATCCATCCTGCACCGCCTGCTCCGGCTGGCCCGATCCCAGATAGAAGGGCGTGTCTTCAACATAGCCCAACAGCACATCTCTTGAGCCAATGCGAAATTCGCTTTGCTTAAGGCACAGCGGCACGCTTCCATCGCAGCAGCCTCCGCCCTGATGGAACAGCAGCGGCCCATGGCGTTGCGTCAGCTCTCTCAGCAGCGCCGCAGCTCTTGCAGAAATCTCGATGGGACCATTCATGCTCGACCTGCAGTCTTTGAAGTAAAGGTTTGTAGCGACGCAGGGCGGAGGTTTGAACGCCGCCCTGCATCTCTACATACAGTTACTGTCTAGAAGAATCCCATCGCCTTGGTACTGTAGCTGACGAGCAGATTCTTGGTTTGCTGGTAGTGGTCAAGGATTATCTTGTGCGTCTCGCGGCCGAAGCCTGATTCCTTGTAGCCGCCGAATGCCGCGCCGGCCGGATACAAGTGGTAGCAGTTAGTCCAGCAGCGGCCGGCCTTGATCTCGCGGCCCACGCGATACAGATTGTTCACGTTGCGCGACCACACTCCCGAGCCCAGCCCGTAGACGGTATCGTTGCCAATCTCGATGGCTTCCTCCAGGGTCTTGAACTTGGTCACCGAAACCACTGGTCCGAAGATCTCTTCCTGGAAGATACGCATCTTGTTGTTGCCCGCGAAAACGGTCGGTTTGAGGAAGTAGCCATTCTCCAGGTCGCCGCCCAGGTGCGCAAGTTCGCCACCTGTCAGGCACTGCGCGCCCTCTGCCTTGCCAATGCGCATGTAGTCGAGAATCTTGTCCAGTTGCGCTTTTGAAACCTGCGGTCCCATCATGGACGTTGGGTCAAGCGGGTTGGCCACCTTGATCTTGTTGACGCGGGCCACGGCGCGCTCCATGAACTTGTCGTAGATTGACTCCTGGACGAGCGCGCGCGACGGGCAGGTGCAAACTTCTCCCTTGTTCAGCGCAAACAGGGCAAAGCCCTCCAACGCCTTGTCGAAGAAGTCGTCGTCGGCATCCATCACGTCTGCAAAGAAGATGTTCGGCGACTTGCCGCCCAACTCCAGCGTTTGCGGAATGATCGGCTCCGACGCATACTGCATGATGAGCCTGCCGGTGGTGGTTTCCCCTGTAAAGGCGATCTTGGCAATGCGCTTGTTCGAGGCCAGGGCCTTGCCGATTTCACCGCCCGGACCGCTGATCACATTGAGCACGCCGGGAGGCAGCAACTCGCCCGCCAACTGCGCAAAGATCATCAGACTCAGCGGCGTGTTCGACGCCGGTTTGATCACGACGCAGTTGCCTGCGCCGATGGCGGGAGCCACCTTCCAGGCGGCCATCAGCAGCGGAAAGTTCCAGGGAATAATCTGGCCGACAACGCCCAGCGGCTCCTTGAAGTGATAGGCAACCGTGTCTTTGTCCAACTCGCCCAGCGTGCCTTCTTCCGCGCGGACACAGGCCGCGAAGTAGCGGAAGTGGTCCACGGCAAGAGGCAAATCGGCGGCACGCGACTCGCGAATCGGCTTGCCATTGTCGAGCGTTTCCGCCAGCGCCAGAATTTCAAGGTTCTTCTCGAGCACATCGGCAATTTTGAGCAAGGCCGCGGCGCGATCGGCCGGGGAAGTGTGGCCCCATTCTTCCTTCACGGCATGCGCTGCATCGAGAGCTTTTTCGACATCCTCCGTGCCGGAGCGCGCAAACTCACAGATAGGTTCCGCGTTGATAGGGCTCTGGCTCACAAAGTAGCGCCCCGTGGTTGGCGGAACCCATTTGCCTCCAATGAAGTTGTCGTATCTTGAGCGAACACCCGCTTTGTGCAGGGTCTCAAGGGCATCCTGAATCGATGACTGACCACCAACAACTGCCATTTTCCTTCCTCCTTAACCCGGAAATCGTTCCATCCTACTCCGCGCCGCTCTCGATTGCCAAGCACGGAAATATCGCCGCTTCTGGATGGTCCGCAACGAATTAACAAGGTCGATCAATCTTCGAGCGATTGCACCAGCCGTTCCATTCTTTCTTCCTGCTGCTCGATGGACTCAACCAGTTTGAACTGAGTCCGGCAGCGGTCAAGATTCTGGCTGTCGCGATGCACCTTGAAATACGTGTCGCCTGCCAGATAGTCGGTGAGGAACCGGATGCCGATTTCGAAGGTAATCAATTTGCCGGAAAAGACGAGATACTGTTTTTCCGCCTTGGTCAGGAAATCGCCAGCCGAGGTGAGATAACCGCGCAACAGCGCCTCGAACATGGGGAACTGCATGGTTACTCGGGACAGATCGCGTTCATCCTCCATCGCCGGGCTCGTCGTCGTGCGCACCATGTCGCCAAAATCGTAAAGCGCCAGGCCGGGCATTACGGTGTCCAGGTCAATCACGCAGATGCCCTCGCCGGTGTCGTCGTCAAGCAGGACATTGTTGAACTTGGTGTCGTTGTGCGTGACGCGCTCCGGCAGGTTTGCATCCAGCAGGAGGCTGACAAGGTGCTGATGCTTCAGAGCAAAATCAATCTCCGGTCTGGCCTGAATGGCGCGGCCAGCCGCGTCTGCGTCGATTGCTTCTACCAATGCCGCGAATCGCTTTGGCGTGTTGTGGAAGTCGGGAATGGTGTCGTGCAAGCGCGGCGCGGGCAGGCTGGAAAGTATCTTCTGAAAGTGTCCAAATGCTTTGGCCGCCTGAAACGCCTGCTCCGTGGACTCGACGGCGTCATAGGTGTGAGCGTTCTCAATAAAGCGGAACGCTCGCCAATAGTTGCCCACCTCATCCACATGCCAGGCTCGGCCGTCCCGCGCCGGAATCAGCGTGAGCACGCGCCGATCGCGATCCGGCTCATCTGCCATCTGCGCGGCCAGATGAGCCGTCACGCGCTGAATGTTTTCCATCAGGGCGGCAGGGTTTTTGAAGATGCTGTGATTGATGCGCTGCAGCAGATAGCGCACCGGTACGCCCGCCTCATGGAAGACGACGCAGTAGGTGTCGTTGATGTGACCGCTACCGTAGGGTGTGGCGCCGATGAACGTGCCGCTGATTTGAAAGTGGCGTGCCTCGGCGCCCATTGAGTGCTCCCTGGTTATGCCCAAAGTTTTTTCGGATAATATCCGCCCTCGATGAGGCGGCGAATGTTGTCAATCGCGCGTGGGCGGTCCTCGCGGTATGTCACGCCAAACCATGAATCTGCGCAGTGCAGAACTTTCACTCGCGTCTGCCCCTCCAAAAGCAATTCATTCACGATGCTGGGAATGTAGCACTCCGCCTTCAAGTCGTTGCCGCTCGTTTCAAGAAACTTTTTGAAGTGTTCGCGTAACTGTCCGAATACCCGGGGAGTGAATCCCCACATATTCATGGATACTGCCTCGCTGCCGGAGAGTTTGGTCTCATTGCCTTCCGCATCGGTGTTCACGGCGTGTCCGCCTTCGCGCTCGATACTCTTCAGTTCAAGAACCTCCCGCAGATAGCCGTTCTCATCCACCTGGCAAATTCCGCGGGACACCGCGCCAAAGTCGGAGAGCGTATTGCGCAGCACATAGCCGACCATGGCGTAATCCTCCGTGCCAGCCTGCAGGTGACGCGCCAGCACGCGGAAGCTATCCGCCCCGTAAAAATCATCGGCATTGATCACGGCGAAGGGCTCGTGAATGGCGCCGGCCGCCATCAAAATGGCGTGCGTGGTTCCCCACGGCTTGGTGCGTCCGGCGGGCAGGGAAAATCCAGGCGCGAGCTTCCCGAGCTCCTGAAAGACATACTCGACCGCAATGCGCTTTTCAAAGCGCGTACCGATCATCTGCTTGAAAGGCTGCTCAATTTCCTTGCGAATGACGAACACGACCTTGCCAAATCCGGCGCGGTGGGCGTCATAGATGGAATAGTCCATGATCGCTTCGCCACTGGGCCCAACCGGGTCGATTTGCTTCATGCCGCCATAACGGCTGCCCATTCCTGCTGCCAGAACGAGAAGAGTTGGAGAAACCATGGAGTGCTCCTTTCCTGGGTTCAGTCATGCGCTGTTACTTTGGGCAGGAGGTCGAGCGTAAGCACTTCGAAGGGGGCCAGATGGAACTCATGTTCCTGCTGCGCTCGAAGCACAATTGAGCAATACATC
>CAVZNE010000116.1:0-5256 GCA_963776445.1 Terriglobales bacterium | reverse complement strand
AGCCGGGAGACTACTTCCTGGGATGCTCTTCCTGGCGTTGTGGAGCTGCTTGGCGTTGTGGAGCTGCCTGGCGCTGTGGAGCTGCTTGGCGTTGTGGAGCTGCTTGGCGTTGTGGAGCTGCCTGGCGCTGTGGAGCTGCTTGGCGCTGCTGCTGCTGACGTTGTTGCTGTTGCGCCGCTTGCTGATGCTGCTGTGGAGCTGCTTGACGCTGCTGTTGTTGTTGCGCAGCCTGCTGGTGTTGCTGTTGTTGAGCAGCTTGCTGGTGTTGCTGTTGAACTGCTTGACGCTGCTGTTGTTGCTGCGCAGCCTGCTGGTGTTGCTGCTGTTGAGCAGCTTGCTGATGCTGCTGCTGTTGCTGGGCGCCCTGGTGCTGCAGTTGCTGGGCGACAACCTGGTTATGCGCCTGCACCGCCTCTGGAACCCTCACATTGCGATCTGCGGCCAGCGGCCGGTTGACCGCCAGATTGGCCGGGCGGCCATGGTTGACGTTGGCAAACTGGGCTCGGTTGGTGCTGGCAACGCGCTCATTCTGGATCTGGGCCCTCATGGGCGCGGCATGCTGCTCATGCAGAGCTGCCAGTTCCGCAGGCCTGGCGCGCATCTGTACGCCGCCCGATCCGCCGTTGAAGCTCACACGGTTCCCACCGCGGCGGTTATCGCCAACGGAGCGGCTATAGACGTTGTGCACAACGGAGACATTGATGTTGTTGACCGAACGGTTGTAGTTGAAGTGGCCGCCACCCCAATAGCCGCCCTGGTAGCCGAAGCCGATATAGCCAAAGCCGTAGTCGATACCGCCATAATAGCCAATGTGCGGACCCCAGTAGCCACGGTAGAACCCGTAGTGGTTGTGCCGGTAACCCCAATAGCCGGGAGTCCACAGTGCGCCCTGGTAGGGAGCCTCGGCCCACACGCCGGGAACCCAGTAGTACCCCATGGAAGCGTAGCCCCAGTAACCGGGCGTCCAAAGATAGTCGTCGCCGGGAGCCGGGGGCTGATCGTAGTCGGGCAGCGGCGGAGGCGGCTGCGAAGCGTAGTACGCCGGCTGCTCCCCATAATCTTGATCATCCGAGCCTTGGTTTGAGGCCTGGTAGTTGGAGCCGCCCGCGTTGGAGGGCGGAGCGCTCTGCTGGGCGCTGTAGGACGCAGGCGCGGGAGCGTTCGAATCGGCAGGGGCCAGGTTGGCCGCAGCCGGGTCCGAGGCCTGATCCTGGGCGCTGGCCGGGGTCAAATTGGCATTGGTCTGGTCTTGACTCTTGGGGCATCCAGTGATGCCAAGCACGACCGCCATGGACAACAGCGACAGCGATCCAAATCTGGTCAAACGAATCATTTCACTCTCCAGTTAGCTGGATGCTATCCGAAGAGTGAGAGAGGAGTCCGGCCTATATTGACCATGCCAGAATCGACTCAGTGCCGGGAGCCGGGAGGTGCCGACTTGCCGTGGTTGTTGGCCGGCGGAGTGGTAACCGGCTTGCGCTCGGGGCGAGGATGGAGGGTCTCAAGGCAGAGCGGCGAGTCCTGTCCGCGGGACAGCCCAGGCACGGCGCCCGGCGTGCCGCAAAGCCGCTGCTTCATGGACTCGGCATCCTTGCCACTAAGCAACTGGGTGCGCTCCAGGCTGCTGAAGGGATCCAGATCGTAGCGGTAAACAAAGTCCTCGGGATCCTTCTGCTTGCCGTAGTCGAAGTGGTTCCAGGTGCCCAGCAATTCGCGCCCGTTGGGCTCGGCCAGAGCCGCATACACCTGGGTCCAGGCCACGCCCTCGGGCGGGTTGGCGTTCGAAAGCGGCACGCCCTGCCCGCCGCGCATCCAGCGCCCGGTCCAGATATGCTGCGTCACGTCATAGCGGAAGGCCGTGAAATAGGTATCCGCCGCGCACTCCCTGCAACTGTCGTAGAGAATGCCCATCTCCTGGGGCGCGCCCTCGGCAAAGCGCATCCAGTCGAGCCAGCGCAGGTTCACGCCTTTGAGCAGCGGGGTGAGGGCATGATTGGTGAGCGATACGCTCCACACGCTGAAAGTATCGGAGTTGGGCGTCGACTGCGGAGTGGCGCGCAGGGTGGTCACCACCAGCGCCGCATCGTACTCCACGCCGATCTCGCGGATCGAGGTCCACTTCTCCGGTTCCAGCGAACGCGTGACCCAGACGATCACGTCCTGATCCTTCGGGGAGTGGAAATCCATCCAGCGAAAGGAATCAGGCTGCTGGGCGCACAAGGAAGTTGCGGCAATGAAGACAACTGCGATCAAAGCACAAAGAGGCCGAAGCTTAACACCACGCATGAGTCTAGGTATAGCAGAGCGGCGCGGCAGCGCGGTGTGAAGCACATGTTTGCATCGGCCCTGCCGCCGCGGCTCTTGCACCGTCAGATTCACAGCCCCAGCTTCTCCCAGATCGCGTCCACCTTGGCCTTGGTCCCGCGGTCCATTTCGATCATGGCCGGCCAGGGGCGATCGAATCCCTCGGCCTTCCATTTGCGGGTGGCGTCGATGCCCATTTTCGATCCGTAGTTGGGCAGGCGCGAGGCGTGGTCCAGCGTATCCACCGGGCCCAGCGTGAACTGGATGTCGCGCTCCGGATCGATGTTGTTGGTGACGCGCAGCGTGACTTCGGCCACGTCCTGCACATCGCAGTCCTCGTCCACCACGATGATGCATTTGGTGAACATGGCCTGGCCCAGCGACCAAATGGCGTTCATCACCTTGCGCGCCTGGCCGGGATAGCTCTTCCTGATCGAGACCAGCATCAGATTGTGCATCACGCCCTCCGGAGGCAGGTGAATGTCCACCAGTTCAGGAATCTGCATCTTCATGGCGGGCAGAAAAATGCGCTCCACGGCCCTGCCCATCCAGGCGTCTTCCATGGGCGGCTTACCCACGATGGTGGCGGCATAAATGGGATTCTTGCGATGGGTGATGCAAGTGAGATGGAAGACCGGATACTGATCGGTCATGGTGTAGAAGCCGGTGTGGTCGCCGAATGGACCCTCGGTGCGCAGTTCGCCCAGTTCGACGTAGCCCTCCAGCACAATCTCCGCGTGAGCCGGCACCTGCAAGTCGACGGTTTCGCACTGCACAATCTCCAGCGACTTGCCACGCAAGAAGCCGGCGATCATGAATTCTTCCACCTCGGGCGGCGCGGGAACGATGGCGGAAAAAGTGGTGGCCGGATCGGTGCCGATGGCCACCGCAACCTCAAGGCGCGAGCCTTTCAGTTTGCCCAGCGCCACCTGCGGCAGTCCACCGATGGGGCCGTCGGGGATCGCGACTGAGCCGCCTGCCGACTCCGCCATGGCGGCCACGCGAGCCGTGAGAGGATTGGAAGTTCCTTCGGCCTCTGAACCGGCCACGGCCGCGCCGCGCAGCGCTTCGCGATAGTGCTCGGCGGCGACCTTCTGGCGCTGCCAGTGCATGCCGGTGGTCTGGCCGTCGAACACCTGCATGCGATACATGCCGATGTTGCGCTTGCCGGTGCGGGGATCTTTGGTGTGCACGAGCGGCAGAGTAATGAACGGGCCGCCATCGTGGGGCCAGCACTTGAGAATCGGGAACTGGCTCAGGTCGAAGTTGTCCTTGAGAATCACTTCCTTGCAACGGGCATCTTTGGCGCTGACCGTCTTGGGAAAGGCGCTGGTCAGTGCACCCAATTGCGGCAGCATCTTCAGCTTGTCCAGCATTCCCGTGGGCGGCTTGATGTTCAGCAGACCGGTGATGCGCCCGGCGATCTCTTCCAGATTCTCAACGCCGAGGGCAAGCGCCATGCGCCGCTCGCTGCCGAACTGGTTGATGAGCACCTGTTGGCCGGGATGCCCCTTCACGTTCTCAAACAGCAACGCCGGGCCGCCGGGCGCATAGTTCCCATGCGCCGCACTCGCCTTCGCGCCGGCATTCCCTCCCGCGCCAATCTTGCTCACGCGATCAGTGATCTCCGTAATCTCCAGCTCCGGCGAAACTTCTTCCGTAATGCGCTTCAGCTCGCCGTGCTTTTCGAGGGTCTTGATCCAGTCGCGCAGATCGTCGTAGGCCATGGGGATGCTCCTCAAGCGGCAAAGGCCGCACTCAACACTCTAGCTTAAAGGGTTGGCGTGCCGACCGCTCAGAGCTGCACCAACGGGGCCACCGGCGCAATGGCATCCATCGGATAGCCCAGGCGCTTCCACTCGTCGTAACCGCCGCGCAAAGGGCGCACGCGATCAATGCCCAGTTTGTGCAGGGTCATGGCCGTTTTGGCGGCAGTGGCCTCGCTGGGGCAGGTGCAAAAGAGCACAACGTCGCGGTCGCGGGGAATTTCGCCGTGGCGGGCGGCCAAAGCATCGGGCGAAAAGTGAACCGCGCCGGGCAGCGTAAAGGGGTCCGCCAGCAGTTCGAGCGGGTGGCGCAGATCGACGATGTAGACCGGTTCGCCCGAATCCAGTTCCTCTTTCAGATCTTCCGGCTCCAGGCGGGAAGCCACCAGGTTGTTGAGAACCACGCGGCGGCGATAGACGCGGCCCAGAAAGAAGCCGAGAATGCCCAGGACCAGCAGCGCTCCGGAGAAGCGGCCCACCCAGTCCAGCAGGCTGGGATCGCGCTTGAGCAGGTCGCCGAAGAAGCGGCCGGCAGCCAGCAGAACTCCCAACCAAAGCGTGGAACCGATGCCGTCAAAAAGAAGAAAGCTGCCGAAGCTCATGCCGTTCTCGCCGGCAACGGGCGGGGCCAGCGTGGCCAGGCCGGGGACGAACTTGGCGATGATCAGGGTAACGCCGCGCCGGGCGCCAAACGAATCCTGGGTGCGGCGAACGCAGATGGTGGGTTCCAGTGACATCTTGCAGAGGATGCGCAGCACATGGTGTCCGTACCTGCGGCCGATGAGGAACCAGGCGGAATCGGCGATCAGCGACGCGGCTAGTCCGGCCAGCAGCGCCAGAGCTAAGCTGATTTCATGCTGCGACGAGAGCGCGCCGGCAGCCAGCAGAACCGGCATGGCAGGCAGGGGCACGCCAAGCTGTTCGATCAATACCCAGCCAAAGAGCAACAGGTATCCGTAAACCAGCAAAATGTGTTCGGGTAAAGCCATCGGAGGTTGTTCCGCCTTTGTTCGCGTCGTTGTGGGACCACCCCAAGCTCCGTCTGCCGGCAAGGCAGGGACAGGGAACTCATGAGGCCTCTCAATATGTGATGATTCAGCCGCAACTTTCGCTTCATGGGATGGAGAGCGAACTTCCAGGAACCAACAGAAAAGGCTGCCCGCGGGCAGCCCTTTTGTGGATCGGT
>CAVZNE010000115.1:0-8353 GCA_963776445.1 Terriglobales bacterium | reverse complement strand
ACCAGACACTCAGCTAGGAACTGGGTGCCCCATCCTTTCGCCGCTTTTCAGGCGAAAGGGTGGGAAACCACAAACTCCAAACGGATCCTGACTACAGCGTAACCGGCTGCGTTACCAGCGCCTGCGCCTGCTGCCGCAGCGTCTCGAACAGCACCGTCGACAGATACCGCTCACCGAAGCTGGGCAGGATGGCGACAATCAGCTTGCCCGCATTCTCGGGCCGCGCGGCCACCTGCAGCGCCGCAAAAACCGCCGCGCCCGAAGAGATGCCCACAAAAATGCCCTCTTCCAAAGGCAGCTTGCGCGCTGTGTTGATGGCGTCGTCGTTGCTCACCTGGATGATCTCGTCGATCAGTCCCGTGTCCAGCACGCCGGGCACAAAGCCCGCGCCGATGCCCTGAATCTTGTGCGGTCCCGGCTTGCCGCCTGAGAGTACGGGGCTGTCGGTCGGCTCCACGGCAATGGCCTTGAACTCCGGCTTGCGCTCCTTGATGTATTTGGCAATGCCGGTAATGGTGCCGCCGGTGCCCACGCCCGAGATCAAAATGTCGGCCTTGCCGTCTGTGTCTTCCCAAATCTCGGGGCCGGTGGTGGCATAGTGGATGGCCGGGTTGGCGGGATTGTTGAACTGCTGCAGGATGAACCCGTCGGGATTCTGGGCCAGCAGTTCGTTGGCCTTGGCAATGGCGCCCTTCATGCCGCTCGGCCCCGGGGTCAGAACCAGCTCCGCGCCAAACGCCAGCAGCAGCACGCGCCGCTCCAGGCTCATGGTCTCCGGCATGGTCAGGATCAGCCGGTAGCCCTTGACCGCCGCGATAAACGCCAGGCCGATGCCCGTGTTGCCGCTGGTCGGCTCAATCAGAACCGTCTTGCCGGGGGTGATCTTGCCCGCCTTCTCGGCGCTCTCAATCATGGCCAGGCCAATGCGGTCTTTCACGCTGCTCAGGGGATTCTGGCTCTCCAGCTTCACGAGAACGGTGCCAGGCAGGCCAGCTGCCAGGCGGTTCAACCGCACCAACGGGGTGTGGCCAATAATCTCAGTGATATTCGCGGCAATATGCGCCATAACGATCTCCTTTCCCGGGATACACTCCCAGGGGCTTCAGTTTTTGGGTGAGGAAGTAGCTGTGAGTGGGAAAAAGCGAGCGCGAACTGAGCGCACGTTGGCAACGGAGCAATCACCGGGACGGCGTTAGCGACATCGTTGCATGAACATAGCGTATCCCCTGAGCCACTCCGTGGCAAGCGGAACATGTGAAAAGTTGCTACCGCCCCTGCCTCAACCCGTATTCCGCAGCCCCGCTGAAATGCCGCTGATGGTCGCCGCAATGGCCCGGTTCACCTCCGGCGTATCCTCGCCGGCTCGTTTCCGTCGCAGCATGTCTACTTGAATCAGATGCATCGGATCCACATACGGATTCCGCAACCGGATCGAACGCCCCAGCACCTTGTTGATCTCCAGCAGCTCCGTCTGCCGCGTCACCGCCAGCACCGCGCCCACTGTCCGATGGAACTCGGCCTCGAACATGCCGTAAATCCGCTCGCGCAGCTCCGCGTCGTTCACCAGCGCCGCATACAGCCGCGCCGTGGCCAGGTCCACCTTGCCCAGCGCCAGTTCCACGTTCCGGAGCAAGTCGATGAACAGCGGAAACTCCGTCGCCATGTCCTGCAGCAGCGCCAGCGCCCCCGGCCGCTCCAGATATTGCCCCAGCGCAAACCCCACCCCAAACCACGCCGGCACCAGCAGCCGCGACTGCGTCCATCCAAACACCCACGGAATCGCCCGCAAATCCGCCAGATTCAGCGAAGCGTTCCGCCTCGCCGGCCTCGAACCAATCTTGGCGTGCTCCAGCTCGCCCACCGGCGTGGACTGCTCAAAGTAGGTCACCACGCCCGGATCGTCCAGAATGTGCTCCCGATAAAACCCGTACGAGATCGCCGAAAGCTCGTCCAGCGCCGCTTCCCACTCCGGCTTCAGCACCCCGGTAAAGTGCCCCTCCGGGTCCTTCGCATTGGGCCGCGCCAAGGCATCGAGAGAAGCCGCAATCATCAGCTCCAGGTTCCGCTCCGCCAGCACTTCGTCGGCATATTTGAAGTTCAGCACCTCGCCTTGTTCGGTAATCCGCAACTGCCCCTCGAACGAGTCCATCGGCTGCGCAAAAATGGCCCTGTGCGTCGGCCCGCCGCCCCGTCCCACCGTGCCGCCCCGCCCATGGAACAGCCGCAGCTTCACCCCCGCCTCCCGCGCTGCCACATGCAGATCCCGGTGCGCGCGGAAAATCTCCCACGTGCTGGTCAGCATGCCGCCGTCTTTATTCGAATCGGAATACCCCAGCATCACTTCCTGCCAGTTGTCCCAGGTCGCCATCAGCTTGCGATAATCCGGCCGGCTCCACAGCTCCCTGCACACCGCCGGAGCCTGCTTCAAATCCTCAATCGACTCGAACAGCGGCACCGGCATCAGTCCCGGATCGCCTCCGCCGCCTTCCACCCTCACTCCGCCCAGCCGCGCCAGCCGCACCACGGTCAGCACATCTTCCACCGTCGAGGCACCGCTGATCACGTACTGCCGTATCGTCTCCGGCGAGCACCCGCCCTTGATCTCCGCCACCACGCGGAACGTCTCCAGCACATTCGCCGTCTCCGCGGTCAGGCTTCCCGGCAGCGTGGGCGAACTGGTATCCACCACGGCTTCCTTCAGCGCCGCCGCATGCACCTTGGCGTGCTGCCGAATGTCCAGCGTGTGCAGATGCAGCCCAAACGTCCTCACCTGCAAAATCAGCGGATCCACCAGCGTCCGCGCAATCCTCAACCCGCGATTGGCCGCCAGCGAGGTCCGCAGGGCCTCTAGATCGCCCAAAAAATCCTCAACCGAACAGTAAGCCGGCAGCGCCTCCGCCATCTTCTCCTGCCCCTGGGTCAAGGTATAGGGCGTCACCGGCATCGCCGCGCCGTGGCTCGGCTGCTCCATGTACTCCAGCGTCCGCTGCAGCCGCGCCTTCAGGCAGATAATGAACCGCCGGTAATACTCAAACTCATACTGCTCGCCGAACACCTGCGCCTCGGGCGTATGCACCTGCGCCACATAGGCTTGCAACCGCACCAGCAGCTCCGCGCTCACCGGTCTCTGCTGCGCGCTGGTCGTCAGCAGGTCGATAATCTCCTCCAGCCGCCGCTGGTAATAGAGCACCAGGTGTCCCCGCGCCAGTTGGATCGCGTCCCGGGTCACGTCCGGCGTCACATACGGATTGCCGTCCCGGTCGCCGCCAATCCACGAGCCAAAAATCAGCACCAGCGGCAGCTCGTGCGCCTCCAGCTCCAGGCCATACGATGCCCGCAGCGCCTCGGCAATCTCTCGGTACAGGCTGGGCACCGTGGCAAAAATCGACACGTCATAGTAGTCCAGCCCCATCTTGATCTCGTCGTACACGGTGGGCCGGTGCGTTCTCACTTCGTCGGTCTGCCACAGGCTGGTAATCTCCGCCAGCACCAGCTCTTCCAGCCGCGCCAAGTCCTGCTCGGGCAGTGGAATGCGGTCCAGCTCGGCCAGCAGCTCGCCAATCCGCCGCCGCTTGAACATCACCGAGCGTCGCGCAATCTCTGTCGGATGCGCCGTAAACACCGGCACAATCAGCACCTGCCGCAGCCACTCCAGAGCCTCGTCCGCGCTGATGCCCACCCGCCGCATCTCGTTCAGCGTCCCCACCAGCGACCCCCGCTGACGCCCCGCCTCGCCCGTCAGTTGCAGCGCCGTCCTCCGCCGCTTGCGGTGGTTCGTCTCCGCCAAATTGATCAGTTCAAAGTAGAAGCCAAACGCCCGCGTCAGCAGCAGCGCCCGCTCCACGGGCAGCGAGTGCACCAGCTCCAGCGAACTCGCCGCATCCCGCGCCGCCTCGTCCGCGTGTCCTCGCGCCTCCGCATCCCGCCGCCGGATGGTCCCCTGCCGCAGCGCTTCCACATGCGCAAACAGGTCGTCGCCGGCCTGCTCGCGCAGCACCATGCCCAGCAGCGTTCCCAGCGAACGCACATCGCGCCGCAGCGGCGCCTCTTTCAGCTCGCCCGACCGCGCTTCCAGCTCCGCCAGCCGCTCACTCCAACTCCCGGGATTCCACAATAAGGCCATCGTGTTCCTCATTATGCACGACGAACTGTATCAATGGCCTTAGTATGCAGGGCAATCGCATGAATGCCTTTGTTCTTCAAGTCGGTTCTGTCCACGGGCAAAGCACTGAATCAACCTCGGTCTTCCCTGGGGTATCTGCAGCCGCTCTGAAGGATCAACGGCGACCTTCCCCGAGAGAGTAGCCCGCAACCCTTGGACAGATCATCTTTTCTCGTCCTGTAGGGCCGCGCTGAGGTTTTCTTACGGCGCTGAAACCCTTCATGCGGTTGCCCGCCTTAAACCTTATCCGTAAATAGGTATTGTGTGTCTCCAGCAGATAATGGCAGCGAGCAACGATAGAAGAGCAATGTAGCTTGCCGCTGTTTTTTTCAAGCTGACTAGTAGTTTGTGGAAACGATTGATCTAGGAATAGGTTTGTTCAACCACCCGCGGCGAGCCTCGAATCCAGCGTTCGTTTTCTGTCTCTCTTCGCGTCGTTGCTTGATGTGGGGCTTATAGTCCCGTTCTATGCCCGCGTTCGATGCTGATACGCCTTTATACCCTGCATCTGCGCACAGATTGTAGTACTCGGCTCGACCCGGAACCTCGAACACAGCTTGATCCAAGGTAACTTCAAGCAGTTTTACATCATGCGTGTTTGCGCCGCTGACGACGAGCGATAGCGGGGCCCCAATTCCGTCGACCAACAGGCTTCGTTTGCGCCCATTTGTTTCTCCTATGCGTGGGGCTTGGCCCCGCGCATTCATTCGCCTGCGGAGCTTTGCGCATCGCGCCGTCGAGGCTCTGCCAATTCCATGCGATGGCTTCCATCTCGTCGTACTCGGCTAATCCAGCCTGCCACAGACGAAGAAAGAAGCCGCAGTCTTGCCACCGCTGAAAGTGCGAATGAACCGCGCTGGAACTTCCGAATTCACGCGGCAGAGCCTTCCATTGACAACCTGTTCGCAGTACATAGACTATGGCGGAAAATATCTGGCGGGCAGCCATCGGAGGACGTCCTGCACCCGGTTTGCTGCGATATTGGCGGCCTTCGGGCCGAGTCACAACTGGAATCAGTGGTTCGACTTTGGCCCAAAATGCATCTGACACTGTCCATGATTCTATAGGGCAGTATATCAATTATTTACGGATAAGTGCCAAGTAGAGTAAATGCCCATCATGGCGCAATGTGTGTTTTCCGGCTGCTTTGATAGCTACGTTGCGATTCAGCGCAGGCCGGGATAGATGCGATAGGCGACAACGGTCGCGTCGAGCGGCGTATCGCTCAGATGGGTTGTTTTCAACAGGATTTCAAAATACGGCAGCTTGTCCACATGTAACATTTTCTGAAAGTGTGCGAGCTGTACTTCAGAGGTGAGGAAGTCGCCAGCGCTTTCCGTGGCCTCGGAACCCGTTCCCGCGATGATGAGTACCTTGCCGCTTTGTCCCGGATTGGGCAGGTAGGCGATCACGCTGTATCCGCTGGCTAATTCAGGAGCGTAGGTTTCCTGCTCCCCGGCGGCAGGTGCGCGGTTCTTTACGAAAGAGACGAAATGATTGGGATCGTATCGCACGGTGAAATTCATGCTGCCTTCAAACAGATCCACCCAGGGATTTGATTTCCGGCTACCGATCAGAATTACGCTGTCCTGTTTGACCAGAACAGGCGGGTATTCGCGCGCATAGTGCAGATGAACCCTTTTAGCAAGCGGGTCCAAGGCCACGATGCGTTGTGCTACCCGGAAATCGCCCAGGCTGCCGAAGTTCCGGGCAGCAATCAGTTCCAAGTCGTCGCGCCTGTCTTGGCTCAGATCGGAAGACTGTAGTTGGTTGATGTAATCGTGGTTTAGATAATTGTTCAGCGAAATAGGTTTCTTGGCGATGTCCTCAATCAGAGCAAACGAGGTATCAGCGAGAACGACATCAGTCTCTGGCCTCGCGTCCAGAATTCCTGACCAGAACGAATGAAGGGCGGGGGTGCTCTCCCATGCGTAGAGCGACCGATGCATGGCGCTGATCTGCTGCCACTGTACTCCGCAGGCGATTGCGAGAAGGACGATGATCGCCACGCTGATGATCTGCGGATACCGGAAAAGAGCGGACAGAGCGGCCTGAACGGAGCTCCGCAGTCTGGGAGCGGGAGGAACAGCGATGTCGGGAACCTCTTCCATATCCGGGACATCGTTGGAACGCCGCCGAAAGACAGGCCGATAGCTGCCGCGGGGGATCTCCAGAATCAGAGGCTCCTGCGCCCCCTCCTCCTCAAAGAAGGATTCGACGCGCTTGCGTAACTCCGAGGCATTCACCCGGACAATGTTGTCCGTGCTGGTGTCGTAACCGACAGGGCGTCCAAAAACCTCTGAGCCGATCTCTTGCTCATGAATCTGGTCGCAGCCCTCCTTTAGGGAACGACGGCCCACAAAGCAAAGAAAATCCCGAAGGCGGGTCGCGCGTCTGAATTGCGAACTGGCGACGATTCGCTCCAGTAAAGCCCAGCAATCTCTCGAATCGGGCAAGTTCTTCTCTGCGGGAGGCGGCTTTATCGGTAAAGTATCCATGCAATTTCCATGGTAGCGCAAATCAGCCGATCGCTGCTGGAAATGAGGCTGAAGAGTCAATTTGAGGGGCGATTCCAGTTCTTTAACGGTAAAGCCATCGGAAAAATTACAGCGAATTCACTTGCTGGTCGTATCTGCGCGCAATAAGACTTGGCAAATCTTATGCGTGCACTCTTTTCAGTAGGCCTTATCGTCTTCCTTACCGCTGCCTCTTCCAGCGGAGCCCAGACCTCGCCCGTGGATGCCGTGAATGAGCGGATTGGAACGGCGAATGAAGGCCAGACCTTTCCTGCGACCGGCTTGCCCTTTGCCATGACCCAGTGGACTCCTCAAACCCGAGATGGGAATGTGAAGTGCGTTGCTCCTTATTACGATAGGGACACCCGCATTCAGGGATTCCGCGGCAGCCACTTCCCCAGCGGCTCCTGCATGCAGGATTACGGCAGCGTGACCCTGATGCCTGTCAGCGGTCAGCTCAAGCTGGGAGCCAAGGAGCGCTCTTCCTCCTTTGACCGCGGCACCGAGGAGATGAAGCCCTACCGCTATGCGGTAACGCTGCGCGACTCTCGGGTTAAAGTCGAAATGACCGGAACGACCCGCGCGGGCCTGTTGCAGTTTCGCTTCCAGAACCCCGGGAAGTCCTGGATTCTGGTGCAATGCAACTCGGCGCGGGGGGACGGCACGGTCAAGATCGATCCCGCCCGCGGTGAAATCACCGTGACCAATCCGGTAAGACGGATCTATGCAGGCGAGAGCAAACTGGCCGGCTTCAGCGGCTATTCTGTGGTGCAATTCGACCGCAGATTTCATCCTGAGGGCACATGGTCGGGCGGGAGCAGGAACGAAGGCGCGCTCTCCCAGCAGTCGACCAACGGATCTCCCGGAGCCTACGTTTCCTTTGATTTGCGCCCCGGAGAGGTGGTCCAGGCTCGGGTGGGTACGTCTTTCACCAGTATTGAAGAGGCGCGCCGCAACCTGGAAGAGGAGATTCCCAACTGGAACTTCGATCAGGTGGCCGCGCAGGTGCGGGAACAGTGGAACGCGGCGCTGGGACGGGTACAGATCAGCGAGAACTCGTCCAAACGCCCTATTTTTTATACCGCGCTCTATCACTCCATGCTGGTGCCAAGGACCTTCAGCGATGTGAGCGGCACCTACCCTGGGTTTGCCGGTGAAGGGCAAATCGAAACCGCCAAAGGATTCACCTACTACTGCGACTTTTCCCTATGGGACACCTTCCGGGCCGTCCATCCGCTCTTCTCCATTCTCGATCCAGCGCGGGAACTTGACATGGTCAAGTCGCTGATTGCAAAGGGACAACAGGGAGGTTTTCTACCGATATTCCCGGCCTGGAACAGCTATACCTCCGAGATGGTCGGCGACCATGCGATCTCCGTCATCGGCGACGCCTATGCCAAGGGGATTCGCGGCTTCGACGTGGGCGAAGCCTACCGCCTGATGCGCAAGAACGCAACCGAGTTGCCTGCTGCTCATGAACTGTACGCAGATGGCCGAGGCCGGCGGGGATTGGGCTCCTACCTCAAATATGGTTTCATTCCTCTGGAAGACAGTGTCCCGGATGCCTTCCATAAGGATGAGCAGGTCTCCCGCACCCTGGAGTATGCGTACGACGATTTCATTGTCGGTGAGATGGCTCAGGCGCTTGGCCACACCGCAGATGCGGACCTTTTCA
>CAVZNE010000114.1:0-6138 GCA_963776445.1 Terriglobales bacterium | reverse complement strand
AGCGCAATTTGTTCCTCGCTGCGGCCAGTCAGGCGCAGGTAGCGCAGGGTTTCCGCGTCCACGGGGAAGATGCCGCAGGTTGCGCCGTACTCGGGCGCCATGTTGCTGAGGGTGGCCCGGTCGGCAAGAGCCAGCTCGGCCACGCCGGAGCCAAAGAACTCGACGAATTTGCCGACCACGCCCAACTTGCGCAGGGCCTGAGTCACGGTCAGCACCAGATCGGTGGCTGTGGTTCCCTCGCGCAGCTTGCCGGTCAGCTTGAAGCCCACCACCTGCGGAATGAGCATGGAAACGGGCTGGCCGAGCATGGCCGCTTCGGCCTCGATGCCGCCCACGCCCCAGCCCAGCACGCCCAGGCCGTTAATCATGGTGGTGTGGGAGTCGGTGCCGACCACCGTGTCGGGATAGGCAACGGTCTCGCCGTCGATCTCCGTGGTGAAGACCACGCGGGCCAGGTATTCCAGGTTCACTTGGTGACAGATGCCCATGCCCGGCGGCACGGCCGAGAAGTTCCGAAAGGCCGTTTGGCCCCACTTGAGGAAGGCGTAGCGCTCGCGGTTGCGCTGGAACTCCAAAATGGTATTGGCAGCAAGAGCGCCCACTGCGCCGAACTCGTCCACCTGGACGGAGTGGTCGATGACCAGCTCGGCCGGCACCAGAGGATTGACGCGCTCGGGGTCGCCGCCCAGGGTCTTGATGGCGTCGCGCATTGCGCCCAGATCGACCACGGCGGGCACGCCGGTAAAGTCCTGCATCAGCACGCGGGCGGGCATGTAGGCAATCTCGCGGCTGGGTTCGGCCTTGGCGTCCCAATTGGCTAGGAACTCAATGTCCGCGGCGGTCACGTTCACGCCATCTTCGCGGCGCAGCAGGTTTTCCAGCAGGATCTTGAGGCTGAAGGGCAGGCGGCTGAGGTTGAAGCCGCGCGCCTCCAGCGCGGGAAGGCGATAGAACGAAACGGTACGGTTGCCGGAGGTGAGCGTAGCCCGGCTGGCAAAACTGTTCATCGGGGAAAGACCTTTCTATCCGTACAGGGGCGGATGGAACGCGAGGAAGATCGACTTCAGGCACTGGGTGCGCCAGGCCGAGCCGTGTGCGGCAGCGGACCTGGGGAAACCCAAAGCAATGGAGATAGATTACTCAGCGGGAAAGGCTGCGTCCACGGTCGGGCCGTCCGCGGCGAAAGCGCCTGAGCGTGGGCTGGACGGGAATGGGGGAAGGACTGCACATGGACTCAAGCAGATTTTAGCGCGCATCAACCGGCTTTGGGAACGCAGATCCTATCGGGGATATTCCTCTGTGGCATCCAGTTTGCTCAATTCGAGCACGCCTCATTCTTCAAGGTTTCGAGAGCTGGTTGGAAAAGATGCTCGTACCCATCTCTCTCCAACAAGTAAGCTGCACCCGCGATCCGTTGGAGTGTATCGCTACGGAGCAGCCAATTTCGCAATGCCACGGCTTGGGGTTTTGCATCCTCCCAAAATGCCTCGCTGAAGGTACGTCCGCCCGCAAAGTCAGCCCCATACTTGGATCAGTCTCTCTACAGCGCGTTCGGACAATTGTGACGAATTGAATTAAGTGCTGGTCCGCATGTTTAGTCCTTGTTTCGGTCCAAATATTCAGATAAGGCTCGATACCTTCGCCGCTGTGCGCAATCGACGCGAGTACAGTCTCAATCTCAAAAAACGCGGGCAGGCGCTCCTGAATTGGGAAGCTCGAAAGTGCCGTTTGCCAAAAAGCGCGGAAGTAAGTGCAGACAGCAGCTACTTCATCTTGCGGCCAGGAAAACCACTTGGCGTAGACAAGCTTTCCAAACAGACTCTCGGGGTTGTACCCATATTCCTCCTCGACGATCCCTTGAAACAATCGCGGAAGAAGGTAACGGAAATCGTCGACAGTCCCCTGCGTTGTCATCGCGCTTGAGGAATAGTCTTCAAGATCGGCGAAACGGAGATCGCGAAGCGGCACCTCGACCAGGCAGTCGGTTGCGCCCGGTTTTGTGCAACCGCAGGGACAGGCCTCAATCTTTGAAGGACGAGGATAGCGCGCGAAAGTCGCGTAGAGAGATTCGATGGCCTTTTCAAGCTCGGTCATGATCGGGTGTAAGCCTCATTTCGTTCTGCGCGCGATTATAGCGTGGGATACCTCTGGAAAACCGGAACAGACAGGCTGGGCGATGATTGCTAACTTGACACCAGAAGCAGTAGAAGCGAAGGTTAGGCTGTATTCAAAATCAAGTTCAATTGAGGGCTTTCAAATGAATTTACGCACAGCCCAGGTTCTGATTGCAGCGGCCATCCTGCTCGGCGTACCCGCCTTGAGCCAGACATCCTCCGCCGCGCCTGCGCCCGCCGTCACCTGGCCCGCAGTGGAAGGCACGACCGTGCTGCCCAACTTCCGATTTGGGACCGGCGAGACCCTGCCGCAGCTCACGCTGCACTATCTGACGCTGGGTACGCCGCACCGCAACGCGGCGGGCCATGTGGATAATGCCGTGCTGCTGCTCCACGGGACGGGAGGCAACCGGCGCTCGCTGCTGAATCCGCTGTTCTCAAACGTGCTGTTTGGACCGGGCGCGCCGCTCGACATTACGAAATATTTCTTGATCCTGCCTGACGACATTGGGCACGGGGAAAGCTCCAAACCATCGGACGGGCTGCATGCACACTTCCCTGCCTACGACTACGACGACATGGTGCGCAGCCAGCGGATGATGCTGGACGAGATGAAGATCGACCATCTGCGGCTGATTCTGGGCACGTCGATGGGCTGCATGGAATCGTTTGTGTGGGGCGAGACGTATCCGGGGTTTGCCGACGCGCTGGCGCCGTTTGCCTGCCTGCCGGTGCCGATTGCCGGGCGCAACCGCATGATGCGCTACATGGCGATCGAGGCCATCAAGCAGGACCCGGCGTGGATGGGCGGCGAGTACAAGACCGAGCCGGCGCAGGGGCTGCGCACCGCCAATGAGCTGTCTCTGATCATGGGATCGAGCCCGCTGCAGATGCAGAAGCTTGCGCCGACGCGCGAGGCTGCGGAAAAGTATGTGGATAACTACTGGAAGCGCCCTTCGACCGACGCCAATGACATGATCTACTACTGGAACGCCAGCCGGAACTACGACCCCAGCCCGCGCCTGGAGCAGATTACCGTGCCGGTGCTGTGGATCAACTCTGCCGACGACTACATCAATCCGCCGGAGCTGGGGATTGCCGAAAGACAAGTCAAGCGCATGCCCCACGCCCGCTTCATTCTGCTGCCGATTACGGACGCGACACGGGGCCACGGAACGCATACGGCGGCGGCGGTGTGGAAGGACTATTTGGCAGAGTTTTTGCGCGAGACGGAGCCCAAGCCGTAGGTGGATCAGAATTGCCCTGCTTCTATACTGGAAATGTGACGACTTCAAGCAGCGATGGTCCAGCGAAATCGAGCTATTGGGTTGGTTTTCCGGCTCTGTACTCGAACTTTCTAGCCTGGGTTGTGCGCCGCATGCCCAATGAACGTCAGCGGTTGCTGGCGTTCACCATTCTGGCCGGAGGCCTGTGCGGGCTGGCGGCAGTGGCCTTCCATCTGAGCATCGGATGGGCCGAGACGCTGATGATCGACCGCGCCAACGCGGCCCCCGGCCAGAGCTGGATCTGGTGGACGATCCTTACCCCGGCGCTGGGCGGCCTGGCAGCAGGTTTGGCCCTCTACTATTTCGTTCCGGGAGCTGCGGGCAGCGGTATTCCCCAGGTCAAGGCGTCTTACGCCTTGCGCTCCGGGCTGGTGCCCATCAAGGACGCCATCGGCAAGTTCATTCTGTGCTCGGTCCAGATTGGGTCCGGCGCGTCGCTGGGTCTGGAAGGACCCACGGTGCAGATTTGCGCCGGCGTCAGCAGCCTGCTGGCCCGGCTGGCGCGGCTCAGCCCAAAGAACACGCGGCGCATGGCTTCGGTGGGCATGGCGGCGGGCATTGCAGCGGCCTTCAACGCGCCCATCGCCGCCGTAACTTTCACACTGGAGGAGCTGATCGGCGATCTGGACCAGACCATGCTTTCCGGCGTGATTGTGGCCGCGGCCCTGGCGGCCGTGGTGGAGCACTCCATTCTGGGCGCCAACCCGGTCTTTCACGTGAACCGGGCTTACACGCTGACCAACTCCTCGTCGCTGGTCTGGTACGCCCTGCTCGGCCTGCTTGCGGCGATTGTTTCGGTCACATTTACGGATTCCCTGCTGTGGCTGCGCGCTCAATTCAGGCGGCAAACGGTTGTGCCCAAGTGGGCGCAACCGGCCCTGGGCGGACTGGCCACGGGCTGCCTGGCCGTGGTGGCGCTGGCGCTGTTCCACCTGAACGGCATTGCCGGCGACCCGTACAAGACCCTCACGCTGGCGCTGACCGGATCCATGGGTTCTCTGCCGGTGTTGGCGATGGTGGCTTTTTGCGTGCTGAAGCTGCTGGCGACCGTCTGCTCCTATTCGAGCGGCGGCGCCGGCCGCCACCACCTCGGGTGCCTCGGGTGCGTTGCTCTGGCTTTCCGGCGGCGGATTTCTGCCGGGCGAGCCCATAGCGGTGTATCTTGATTGGGCCTGCCAGGGCACGCCCGCCTCGCCAATCGGCGTTCTGACCGCCGACGCCTCCGGCAGCCTGCCACTGAGCAGCGTGACGGTGGTGGCATCGCCGGGTCCGCACGTGGTGGCGGCCGCCGGCGAGACCTCGGGCGCCTGCACGTACGTCACGTACACGGTGGCGCCCACGCTTGCTCTTGTGCCGATGATGGGTGTGGCCGGCTCGACGACGCTGGCCAGCGGCACGGGCTACTCACCGACACTGCCGGTCGGTCTCCTATTTCCGCTCGCTTTCCGACCGCGTGGCCACGGCCACGCCGCCGGTGGCGGTTCCATCGCCAACGTTCCCGTGCCCGTGCCGTGCTTCCGCTGGCCGCGGGCCGCTATACCATCTATGGCGCGAGCTTCGCCGCCAAGCCGGTGCTGCCCGATGCCACGGCGAATTCGCCGTGGTGCCGCCCGGCAAGCCGGTCGTCGCCGCATTGCCACCGTTGACGCCGGGCGGCGCTTTCACCGTCGGCGGCACGCAGTGGACACCCGGCGACTCTATTCAGCTTTTCTGGGGCACGAGCAAGGCAGCCACGAGCACGGTTCTCTCCACCGTGATTGCCGACCCCAGGGGCAACTTCACCACCACGTTGCTTCCGCCGACCACGCAAGCCGGCACGTGGGACGTATGGGCCCGCGATACGCAGTCGCTGGCATTCCGCTTCCACCTCGGCGGCCATCAGCTATGCGCCGCACATGGCCCTTGCCTCGACCACCGGCGCCTCCAGCCAAGCACAGCAAATAGCGATCATTGATGGCTCCGGCTTCGCCCCCAACGAGGCAGCCGTTGTCACCCTCAAGGATCCGCTCGGTCACGTGGTGACAAGCAGCACCATCACGATTGGCGTCGCGGGCACGATTCCCGCCGGCGCGACGGTGGCGTTGCCATCCGGCTCGCGCCTGGGCACGTATGCCGTCTCCGTCAAAGGTTTGCAGAGCCTTACCGCGGCCGGCGCTGTTTACCACGTCTCCGTGTTCACGCCCACGCTCACGGTGAATCCCACGAGCGGTGGACCCGGCACGCTGGTGACGGCCAGCGGCACGGGCATGATGGCCGGCGAGTACGTCGCCATCCGCTTCGGCTCCGTGACGGTGGCCACCGTGGCCTGCGCGGTGCCGAAGGCAGCCGCGTTCCCGCATACTCCGTCACCTTCGCGGCTCCCTCGGAATCCGGTCCACAGACCGTGACGGCGACCGGCCTGAGCACGGGAGCACAGGCTTCAGCGGCCTTCGGCTTGCCCGTGTTCACGCCCACGTCCACTTCCACGGCCTCCGACACGCCGAGCGATACGGCCACCGTGTCGGACACGCCCACTCCTTCGGACACGCCGACTTGACGCCGGCCGATACGGCCACCAACACGAATACGCCATCCGACACGCCCACCGATACGCCCGTGCCGCCGACGGCCACGCCGTCAGACACGCCCACCGATACCCCGGCGGCGCCCACCAGCACGCCGACGTTCACGTTTACTCCCACGCCCACGAGCACGCCGGCCTGGGAACTCGCGGGCGGCTCGGCGAGCGAGTGCGCGCT
>CAVZNE010000113.1:0-8953 GCA_963776445.1 Terriglobales bacterium | reverse complement strand
GGCTACCACCGGTACATTCGAGGAGAGGACTTCGGCAATTTCCCGGTATCCAAGCCCCTCTTCCCTCAACCTGAGCACTTCGCGCTGCGGCTCTGTCAACTCGCTAAACGCGCTCTGCAACGTCTCATATTTTTCCCTGGCCAGCAGCCGTTGCTCCTGGTCCGGAGCCGAATCCGAATGTCTCGCGGCCACAATGTCCCAGTCGGGCGGCAGAACCTCGTGCAACGCCCGCCCACTCTTCTTCTGGTCCAGCAACAGGTTGTGAGCCACATGGAAAAGCCATAGCCGCTCGTTTTTCACTTCGCCGCCCTGCTGCAAATAACGGCATAATCGCAGAAAACACTCCTGGGTCGCGTCCTCGGCTTCTTCCGCGCTGCCCAGCGCAACCACCATATAGCGAAAAAGTGGCATACGCAATTCGCCGAATAGCTCGACGATCTTCGCAGCCAGATTCTCTGGCGGGTTGCCGTTCAACTTGTCCCTGGTGGGCAGAAGTACTCCTTGAACATCACACGATGCAGCAAGGACCATTCTCAAACATCTTCGAGCCATGTTGCAAAGCACGGCAACACCGCCTCTTGCCTTGGAGTGGCTCCGCTCCAGTCTGCCCTACACCATGAAAGACGAGACTTCAGGGAATTCAATACACCCTCCTTTGGAAATGTCCGGAAACTCCTCCGCATCGACCTCCCCACAGACAAACAGAACTTTTTTCCCGCCTATTTTGGGACGCCTCCGTATCAAACCGGCACCTGGCTCGTCGTTTGAATCAGAAGCGATCCATTTTGCTCAGATTCGCGGCTTCGCGCTCCTTAATTGACCGTCACCCGTTTCCGCAAAAAATGGCTCCCCCGGAAGGATCAAGAAAACATGTGCGGCATCGCAGGCTATTCCCATCTTCACAAGCCGCAGGATCGTTCTGATCTGGAGCGGTCGCTTGCCTCGATTTCGCATCGCGGACCCGATCAGCAGGGCGTTTTCTACTCCGGTTCCCTCTCCATGGGAGCGCGCCGGCTCCGGGTCATGGACATCGAGTGCGGCGACCAGCCTTTTTCCAGCTTCGATGGCGACATCACGCTGGTCTTCAACGGCGAAATCTTCAACCATCGCGAGTTGCGCGCCGAGTTGGAATCCGCCGGCTACACCTTCCGTTCCCATTGCGACACCGAGGTCGTGCTGCATGCCTTCCACCACTGGGGCAACACGGCTTTCCGCCGCCTGCGCGGCATGTTTGCCGCCGCCTTGTGGATCCGCTCCGAGCGCCGCCTGGTGCTGGCCCGCGACCGCATGGGCATCAAGCCCCTCTATTACTGCCAGCAGGGCGGCGAAATCTACTTCGGCTCGGAGATGAAGTGCATTCTGGCTCATCCGGTCGTTGAACGCCGCCTCAGCGTCGACGGCCTCAACTGCTATCTCAGCCTCAACTACGTTCCCGGCCCCTTCACCATGATCGACGGCATCTTCAAGCTCATGCCTGGGCATCTGCTGGAATGGCGGAACGGCGAGGCGGAGATTCACTCCTATCTGACGCCCCGCGTCACCGAGAACGCGCCAAATACTTTGAACGAAGCGGCCGAGGAACTGGACACGCTGATGCGCCAGTCGGTCACCGAGCAGTTGGATTCCGACGCGCCTCTCGGCATCTGGCTCAGCGGCGGCCTGGACTCTTCCACCATCCTTCACTACGCTAGCGCGGCCAGCGCCCGGCCGCTCAAGACCTTCTCCATCACCTTCAATGGACGCTCCTTCAACGATGGAAACTTCATCCATGAAGTCAGCCAGCACTACGGCAGCGAACATACGGAACTGAACCTGGATGGCGATTGCGACCTGGTGGGCGCCATTCAGGACATCTCTTACCACGCCGACGAGCCCAACGCCGACGCCGGCGCCGTGCCTCTCTGGTTCCTGTCCAGGATGACCCGGGAGCACGTGACCGTCAGCCTCAGCGGCGAGGGCGCGGACGAACTGTTCGCGGGCTACCTGACCCACAAGGCGGATCGCTATGCCGCCGTCGCCCGCCGTGTTCCTGCCTGGATGCGCAAAACCGCCCTGGCCGGCGCACGCCTGCTTCCCGTATCCGACGACAAGATCGGCCTAGAATACAAGATCAAGCGCTTCCTTGAGGGCTCGCTACTTTCTCCCGAGTACGCCCACATCTTCTGGAACGGCACCTTCTCCGAGACGGAAAAGTCTTCGCTGTTTCATCATGCTTCTCCGCATCCCCTTGCGGGAATCGTTGCCGGCATGAACGATGGCCGGGGCCTCGAGCGCTTTCTTCAGTTCGATCAGAGCTACTACCTGCCCGACGACATCCTCTCCAAAGTGGATCGCATGAGCATGGCCCACGCGGTTGAAGTGCGCCCCCCGTTCCTTGATTCGCGCATCGTCGACTTTGCCGCCCGCCTGCCCGAGCGCTTCAAGCTGCGCGGTTCCACCTCCAAGCTGGTCCTGCGCCATCTCATGCGCGACAAGCTCCCCACCTCCGTCCTCACGCGCCCCAAGATCGGTCTCGATATCCCGATTCACGAGTGGTTCCGCGGCTCCCTGCGCGGCTTCTTGCAAGACACCCTCTCCAGGGACGCCATTCTGGATACAGGCATCTTTGCCTGGCCGGCAGTCGAGCAATTCATCGGCAAACACCTGCGGCGCGAGACTAACTCCGGCTATCATCTATGGGGGCTGGTTACCCTGCTCACGTGGATGGAACGCTGGAACATTCAGGCTCCCAGCGCCGCCCTGCCAACCGAGCAGGCAGAAGCCTTCCCCTACGAGATGGCCGCCTCGCAATAATCGGGAACTGCCGTTTGTGGCACTAACTTCGGGTGCCCCCGGTCTCGATTCTGAGACCGGGGAAAGCATGAACTCAAAGGCGGGTGCCCCTGGTCTCGCTTTTGAGACCAGGGAAACCATGAATTCAAAGTGAAGAATCAGACACTCAGAAACCTGGACAAATAAGCAACACCGGGAGAACAACCTGTGGGGAATGTCGATCGCGACACAGTGAAGGAAAACCCGAAAAACTCCGCCCGCCGCGGCCTTCGCGGAGGAGTTCTCGTCGCCGCGGCCGCCGCTCTTGTCTCCTGCGCCAACATCATTAGCCCTCCGCGCCTCATGGACGACGTCGATGCGGTCCAGGCGCAGATTGCCCGCACCATGCTGGAGAGCGGCGACTGGGTCACGGCGCGGCTCGACGGCGTGGCCTACCTTGAGAAATCGCCGCTGATCTATTGGATGATGGCCGCCTCCTACCGCGTCTTCGGCGTCCACGATTGGGCGGCGCGGCTGCCCTTGGCGCTGGCCGTTGTCCTGCTCTGCTGGGTCACCTACCGCTTCACGCGCTGGGGCTTGGGCGAGCGCGCCGGCGTCTATGCCGGCGTCAGCCTGGCCACCGCCACCGGACTCTATCTGTTCACGCGCATCCTCATCCCCGACGCCACGCTCACTTTGACCATCACCGCCGCCATCTTTGCGTGGATGCGACTCCTCGAACCGGAATCGGAAGACAAGCGCCCCTGGCTGTGGGCCATCGTTCTGGGTGCATCGCTGGGCTGCGGCCTTTTGCTCAAGGGCTTGATCGCGGGCGTCTTTCCAATACTGGCCGCGCTGCTCTATATGGGCCTGACCGGGCAACTGTTGTCGCGCGCGGCCTGGAAACGCCTTTCGCCGCTCGTGGTCATCGCCGTCACGTTGCTGATTGCCGCGCCCTGGCATGTGCTGGCCATGCTCAGCAATCCGCCGTGGTTCGCCTTCTCCATGCACAGCGGCCCCGGCGAGTATCGCGGCTTCTTCTGGTTCTACTTCTTCAATGAGCACCTGTTGCGCTTCCTCAACCTGCGCTATCCGCGCGACTACAACACGGTTCCTCGCGCCCTCTTCTGGCTGTTGAATCTGGTCTGGCCCTTTCCCTGGTCGGCCTATCTTGCCGGAGCCGTGCGGCTCAGTTATGGCCGCGCCACACGCGCCAGCCGTGTGCGGCTTATGGCCCTCTGCTGGATCGCGGTGGTCATGCTCTTCTTCACCTTCTCCACCACGCAGGAGTATTACTCCATGCCCATCTACCCGGCGCTGGCCATCCTCATTGGCTCCGCGCTGGCCGAGGGCCGCTATGTCAAAGTCAGCTCGCGCGTACTCGTCGGAATCTTTGCGACGCTCTTTGCTGCGCTGGGCACGGTGCTGGCCCTGGTGGCGCGCGTTCCCGCCAAGGGCGAACTTTCCCAAGCCCTCAATCAGAATCCCGACATGTACACCCTCTCTCTGGGCCACATGACGGACCTCACGCTGCCTGCCTTCGCCTACCTGAAACTGCCGCTGGCCGTGGCCGTGACCGCCTTCGGCTTCTGCGCCGTGGGGCTATGGCTGAGCCGCCGCAGCACCGTCCGCACCGTGGCCGTGCTCACCGTGAGCATGATCGTCTTCTTCCAGGCGGCGCGCCTGGCTCTGGTCCGCTTCGATACGTATCTCGGCTCCTATCCCCTGGCGCAAAAACTTGAGGCCAGCCCGCCGGGCCAGTTGATCGAGGCCGACGCCTACTATGCTTTCTCGTCGGTCTTCTTCTATACCAACCGCACCGCACTCTTGCTCAACGGCCGCAGCAACAACCTGGAATACGGCTCCTACGCGCCCAACGCGCCCCAGGTCTTCATCGACGACGCGGGATTTCAGGCGCGCTGGCGCAGCAGCGACCGCTATTACCTGCTGGCCTACGGCGATGACCTCGCTCATCTGCAGTCGCTCACGGGCAAGGCGAATCTGCATATCGTAGCCGAGAACAGCGGCAATTATCTCTTCAGCAATCGCGAGTAGCGAGAAGCGCCCGCACGCAATTCAGGATGCCCGCAGCGAACCTCAAGGATCGCTGCGGGCATTTTCGATTCTCTGATCCCCCGAAATCTTAAGAATCATTAAGCCCTTCCCCTCTCCGATTGCAACTATGCGACACTCTGAACAGAGAATCCCGCTCGTTTGTTCTGCCGGGGCCTGAGACGCGTGTCATGGAGACTACCGAAAAGCCGTTGTCGCTGCTGCTGGTGGACGACGACGTCGAGTTGTGCGGAATGATGAAGGAGTTCTTTGCCGCGGCAGGGCACTCTCTCCATACCGTCAACAACGGCCGCGAAGGACTCTCGCGCGCGCTCCAGGGCCGCTACGACCTGCTGATTCTCGATGTCATGCTGCCGGAGCTCGATGGCTTCGCCGTTCTGCGGCAATTGCGCCAGCACAAAAATCTTCCCGTCATCATGCTCACCGCGCGCGTTCATCGCAACGACCGCATCCTCGGACTGAACCTGGGCTCAGACGATTACCTTCCCAAGCCGTTCGATCCCGATGAACTCATGGCGCGCATTCAGGCTGTGCTGCGGCGCGCCGCGCCAGCCATCCAGCCGGACAGCTTCACTCTCAACGCCGGCAAGATCCGTCTCGATCCCTCTACACGCGAGGTTTGGAGCGCGGGCTCTCCGGTCGAGTTGACCTCAATGGAGTTTGACCTGCTGGAATTGCTGATGCGCTCCAGGGGCAGCGTCGTCTCGCGGGAGGACATTACAGCGCGATTGTTTGAGCGCGAAGCCACGCCCTACGACCGCTTCCTCGATGTCCATATCAGCCATTTGCGCACCAAGCTGCACGGTGGCCGAGGTCTGATTCGCGCAATTCGTGGAGTTGGCTATGTCCTTACTGGAACGGATTAGAGTCTGGCCGGTCAGGTCACTGAATGCCGGCGTGCTGGTCGCGATGGCGGCCATCCTGTCCATTTCGTTTCTTGCCTTTCATATCATTTCGGATCGCCTGGAGAAGGAGCATTTCCTCCCCACCTACGACATGTTCGATGAGTTCGAGCTGAAGAGCGCGCTCAATGCTTACCAAAAGGGCGGCAATGAACCGTTGCGTGCGTATCTGGCCAGCCTGGACGCTGCCTTCGGCGGCAATCACTACGTGCTCAACACCTCCGGTATTGACCTCGTTTCAGGGGAGGACAGATCGGCTCTCCTGCCTCCCGCTTCTGAAGATAAATCGCGGATCAGGGCGCATGGGCGCTGGGTTCTCACCCATCGTTCGCAGGACGCGAAATACTGGTTTGCCGCCGAAGGACAACTGGGCCGTCCGCGCATTTGGACGTTCCTGCCCTACTATTTCCTCCTGCTTAGCGCCACCGGCATTCTCGCCTGGATTGCCTGGATCGGCGTCGTGTTGCCGATTCGAAAAATCGCTTCCACCATTGCCGCATTTGGCCGCGGCAATCTCTCCTTGCGCGTCCACACCAAGCGAGAAGATGAGATTGGGCAACTGGGCCGCTCGTTCAATCAAATGGCCGAACGGCTTGAACGGCTGATCCTCAACGAGCGGAGGCTGCTCGCGGATATATCCCATGAACTCCGGTCGCCGCTGGCGCGTCTCAAATTTGCCGTCAAACTGGCCAGAACCTCGGAAGACAGCAAGGCTGCCCTTGACCGAATTGAACGCGATATCAACCGCATCGCTTCTCTGGTTTCCGACATCCTCGAAATGACATCCGTCGAAGATGACCCGGCGATTCAGGAAATGGGCGCTGTGCCGCTCAGGGAAATCATTGACGAAGTGGTGCGGGACTGCCAGTTGGAAGCGGATTTCCGCAACTGCAGCATCGTCGTGGATGGCTCGCTGACGCGTGCGGTTGCGGGCAATCGGGAACTCCTGCGCCGCGCGGTTGAAAACGTGCTGCGCAACGGAATCCGCTATGCGCCTGCCGATTCAACCATCCGCCTGTCCCTTGCAGAAACCGGTCAGAAGGCGCTGGTCGAGGTGCGGGACTATGGTCCGGGCGTTCCCGCTGAATCCCTCAACCGCCTGTTTGACCCATTCTTCCGCGTGGAAGAGGCGCGCGTTTCAAACGGCGGTGGGTCGGGACTGGGACTGTCGATTGCCAGGCGCGCCGTGCAACTGCATCGCGGAACCATTGAGGCTGAGAACGCATCGCCCGGCCTGCGGATACGCATCGCAATTCCCTTCCATACATCCCGCGCCGCTTAACTTTTCTTAAGCTTCATATCGCGCGCCGAGCGGTCTAATTATGTTGATACCCCGCATAGTTTGCTCGATAAGCGGGGCATTTGAGGAGATTCGCATGAAGCGTTTTATTGGATTCGTGATCGTTTGCACCCTTCTTTCTGTTTCCGCTCTGGCCGCCAGCAACTCGCAGACAATCAAGTTGAGCGGAGCTGTGCAGGTTGGTTCGACCGTATTGCCCGCTGGAGACTACAAGATCAGTTGGACAGGGACCGGCGCCAACGCCAAGGTTACTCTGGAGAAGAGGGGCCTTCCGCCTGTCACCGTGCCCGCGACGGTGGTGGAGCAGAAGAATAACCTCACTGGCATTTCCACGGAATCGCAGAGCGGCAAGGACGTTCTCAAAACCATCATCTTGCGCAACGTCAGCCTCTCCCTCTAAAACACCCACGCAAAGGCGTCGCAGACCATCCGGCGCAACGCTGATCATTGCGCACTGCGCGGTGTTTCCGGCCAAGAACTGTTACCACTTTCCTGCCCCCTTTCCACCGTGGAGAGGGGGTTTATTTTGCGATCAATCTGCTTCGCCAATCGGCAGCCTAAGCAAGCTCTGGATAAATCTAGTTTTGAAAGGGTAAGGCTTCACATGCTGCGGAAAAACTCTCAGGAATGGCTACAAGCGTCAGGACACGACTTCAGTCGTGCCGCAAAGGCCGCAAAATCAGCGGGGCTTTAGCCCCTGCAGGAATGCTTCTCTCTACCACCAGGGGAAATGCTTACTGCCGAATCGGCGTCTTGTCCTGATAGAGCGCAAGGCGCGCGCTGAGATTCTGCGCCAGTGCGGCCTTGCCTTGTTGCGTGGCCCGTTCCGCCGCGCGCTGTTCCAGTTCGATTGCCTTGTCGAAGCGCCCCATCTCCGCGTACACCGCGGCCAGCGTGCCCAGAATCGCCGGCTCACTTTCCGAAGTTAACTGCACCGCTTGCTCGGCCAAGGGCAGCGCGGCAGCGCCGTTGCGCAGCGCATCATCCCGCGAAGTCGCCAGCACCCATGCCGTGTCGTTCAATACCTGCAGGTTGTCAGGATCCTTGCTCAACGCCAGTTTCCAATGCGCCAGCCCCTCTGCGCCGCGGCCTTCGATCACCAGCGCCTTGCCCAGATAATAGTGCGCGTCCGCCGCGTCCGGCGATAGTTGAAGCGCCCGCTCGAAGTGCGGAATCGCCTCGCCCAACTGGTGTTTCTTGGCCAGAGCAATGCCCAGATCGGTGTGAAACTCCGCGGTCTCCGGCCCCAGTTCCAGGGCCTTCTTGAAATGCGGAATCGCGCCTTCCACATCGCCTGCCGCCATCAGCGCATGGCCCAGGTTGCCTTCTGCTCCAGCATTTGCCGGATCCAGTTCGACCGCCTTGGTGAAGTTCGCGGCGGCTTCGTCCAGATTGCTCTTCATCGCCAGAGCCAGGCCCAGGTTGTTGTAGGCGGGAGCATACTTGGCATCCAGTTCAATCGCCTTGCGATACTCCGTGAGCGCCTCGTCGACATGCCCTTCCGCGGCATGGGCGTAGCCCAAATTGTTATGCGCCTCGGCCAGGTCGGGATTGTCTTCGATTGCAGATTCAAATTGCAGCGCGGCTTCAGGAAGGCGATGCTCCGCAAGCAGCGCGGACCCCAGGTTGTTATGCGCTTCGGCATAATTGGGATTGTCGTCGAGCGCCAGATGAAACTGCTCCTTCGATTCGATCGCGTGTCCTTGCCGGCCCAGCGCGGCGCCCAGTCCGTTATGCGCCTCGGCATAGTCCGGCTGCACGCGCAACGATTCGCGAAATTGCACAATCGCCTCGTCCACTTTTCCCGCATGCAGCAGCGTCTGCCCCAGCCCGTAGTGGGCCTGCCCGTCGTCCGACTGCATGGCCAGCGCCTTCACCCACTCCGCAATCGCCGCGTCGTATTTGCCCCTCTTGCTCAACTCGGCGG
>CAVZNE010000112.1:0-5175 GCA_963776445.1 Terriglobales bacterium | reverse complement strand
TTTTTGGCGCTGCTGCATCCTCTCCCGACGGTTTTTTGGTTTCGTTGTTGTGCCGCGGGGTGAAGAGAAGCAGGGGCGGCGACTCAGGTTTCTTGCGACCCGATGGGGGATTGCCGCTCGCGTTCTCTTGTTGTCTGTCATGCTCATAGCGCGCAGATTCTGGAATAATCTTGCCTTGACCTGCCTCGGGACGCCTCTACGGGCGCAACGGGGCGGGGATGGGATCGCCGGGTTGGATCGATGTCCTCCGGCACTGTTCATTGCCCGCAATCGGGGTAAGAAATTGACCCCGTTCAGCCTGGCGGCAATGAAACGTTTCCCAACAGATTCCCACTAGCCAATGCGAGATTAAGTAAAGCCAATCTAGAAATATGCTTCCCCGGCGTCAATCGTCTCCGGCTCTTTTCCGTTTTCAGTGCTTCCCAATCGCGCGGGAAGCGCTGAAAATGTAGGCCAATCACCCCGGATAGCTTTTCCAGAGGAAACAGGAGACGCTTCGTCCCCATTGCTGGAGGCGAATTATCCACAAATGAATTTCACGCAGATGCAAGAACGGCTCCGCCTGGAACTGCTGCGCAGGATACAGCGGGGGTCGCTTAGCGTCTCGCTGCTGGCCAGGGAGACGGGGTTTGGCCAGCCGCACCTGTCCAACTTTCTGCACGGGCGGCGCCAACTCTCCCTGGATGCGGTGGATCGCATTCTGGCCGCCCAGCATCTGACCGCAGCCGACTTGTTGCCGGCTACCTACCAGGCCGGGGATCGGAGCGCCGAGGCGGAAAGCAGTTCGGTCCCCATCGTCAGCCACGCGGCGGCGCTGTTTGAGCCGTTCCATCCGCCCTGCCGCGGTGCAGTCCATGCTGCAACTGCCGGCGGGCGTGCTGCAATCTCTGCGAGCGCGGGTCTCCAACCCGCGCCGCGCCTGGCAGCGGTTCGTCGCGGTGCGCGTTCAGGCCGCCGACGCTCTGCCCATGGAGCCGCTGCTGCTGCCTGACGCCATCACGCTGCTGGACCGGCACTACAATTCGCTGATGCCCTACCGGACCAACCGGCCCAACCTCTATGCCGTTCGCCACGGGGCACATCTGACGCTGCGCTATGTGGATTTTGTCGCCAACCGGCTGGTTCTGCGCCCCCACAACATCGCCTTCCCCGTGGATCTGATTGAGATCGATCCCGGCGAGTCGCCCGGCGACCTGCTGGCTGGGCGGGTTGCGCTGATTTTGAATGAGCCGTAAGAATGTACAAAATCATCCGGTCACTGACCGCATAATTTCGTACCCATGGTTCGTGCTTACCCTGGTCCCAAAATCGGGACCAGGGGCACCCAGCGTTGGTACGACTTCAAACTGTCAGAGGCCAAGTTGCCGGTTTGTGCGTGCAAAACAAATGGAGCATGCAGGGGACTTACAGCCCATGCATGCTCCATTTGTCATTCTGCAGATTTGCTCTGTTTGCAGGTTATTTGTGGGCGTGCTTGTTGGGCAGAGGCTTGCGTACCTGAGCCTTCACCTGGGTCTCGTCGACCAAAGTGGTTCCCTGTACATCGGCGGTAAAGTTCGCCTCGGCGGGGACCAGATAGGTTTCCACGTTCGGCCCGTCGGTGGTGCCGGTGGCGACAATCACGCGTGAAGCATCGATGCCCTTGTCGGTTACCAGGTATTCCTTCACGTTGACGGAGCGCTCGGCAGCAAAATTCTGTTCCTGCACTGCCTTGTGATGCTTCGCCGGACGGGGGGCCTTCTCGGCAGCCGTTGCTTCGCCAACCAATACAACCTTGGCGTCAGACTGTTTCTGCAGGCTCAGAGCCACGCTGTCAAGGCAGGCCTTGGCTTCGTTGTCTACGCGTGTGGGGCGCTTGGCATCCTTGTCGAAGGAGACCGGGCAAAGTGCCGAGGTATGCGGAACCGCGACAGCAAGCGGGGCCACAATGCTCACCGGTGTGGTCGAGGTTGCAACCTGTCCCTTGTCGTCGGACACGCTGCAGGTGATGACGGTATCGCCCGTGGGCGCGCCCGTCGAGGAAAAGACCGCCGTCGTGCCGCTGCCGCTGATCGTACCGGCTGCCGCGGTGTAGCTGTAGGTCAGGGGCCGATTCTGGGGACTCATCCCAGTCGCGGTAATGGTGCTGGTATCGCCCGGCTTGATGGTGGCCGGGCTGGCCGAGCAGCTCACGGTCGGAGGCTCATAGGCCTTTACCGTGTAGGTGGCCGTCGCGTCGGCAGTCTGCCAGGGCTTCAGGCCTTCCCTGCCGGGCTTGCCTTCCTTCACATTGCACTTCACCGTGTAGCTGCCGGGAGCCAAAGCTGCCGTGGCCACTGTCGCTGTCGCGCCGGTGCGGGTTACGCCTGCTCCCTCAAAGGAATAGACGACATTGTACTTGGGATACAGGTCGCCGGCCGTCGCGGTCACCGTAATCGGATCGCCAGGATAGACGGAGACAGGACTGGGCGAGCATGCCAGGGTCACCGGCGGAGGCGGCGCAATGGAGCCGATGTGCCATACCACGCCGGTGCTCAAACGGAACGCGTTGATATTGCTTGAGTCGCCGTGGATGAACTGATAATCCGTCTGGAATATGCGCAGCGCGAGGTGACGGTTAAACAGGGCGGTGTTGTAGTCCAGGCCGCCGCCGGCCGTCACCACGGGGTGCCAGCTGTCAACGGTATAAACGCTGCCCACGCGCTCTGCGCCGCCCAAAACATGCACGAACGGAGAGAAATGCGCCGCGGGAATGCGGTAGATCAAGCCCGCCGATCCACCGGCAAAGTCGTCGTTCGAGTTGAAGGAGGCATTGTTGTCGCCAAGCGGCCAATCCTGCGACTGCATGTGCTCGTCGCCCTCGAATTGCAGGCCGACGTTCTTGTTGAAGTACCGGGATACGCTGACAATGCCGCCCCAGTTGATCTGGCCATAGGTGCTGCCCGGAGCGCCCTGCACGGTGCCGGCAATCTTGCCGTTCGGAGCAAGGTAGCTATAGCCAAGGAAGATATCCCACTTGGAAGCCGAATCTTCGGTGCTGTATTTCATGGCCGGCTTGGGCGCATCCTGCTGCGCGACCAGGGCCACGGGAATTGACGCTGCAAATGCCAAGGCAAGAACCCGGCACACTACTCCTGTTACACGCAAGTGCATGTGTTACTCCTCCAAAATTAGTTGAATGACCAGAGAAAGGTCTGTTGTTACTGCAACTCAGCATGAACAAATAGGGCCGTTTGATGGCTGAGTTTTCACTTCATTCAGGTTTACGCTATGAGTTACTTGCAATACTGATCTATAGAGGACACCGTAGAAAATGCGGGCCGGGTGGCGAGATTCTGACGGCGTTTGAAGCCTGATATGGGTTTTGCTTTGTCGTCCACAGCGTTTGACCCGCAAAGAAAGCGATGCGGCGGACCACCAATCGGCGGCAGCGCCTCTCGTTCTGCCCCGCTTGCCGGCAATTACTCTCCCTGGGCGCACACTGGCAGAGGGCTGGGGAAGCGTCCGGTGCAAGAGAACCGCATTTTTACGCGCGTATCCCCTCCCCCCCTCTGCTATTTTGCAACTGCGGATAGAACCCTATATGTGCATGTAAGACTCACAGAATGAATAGTTTATAAGAAAGTCGCCCGCGCTCGACGGTAACAAAAAACGGCCTGTTTTGGGCCTGTTTTTGAGCGATTTTGAGCGTTTTTTGCTCCAATTCGCGCACGCGATTCGAGCGGAGGCGCAACCAACGGGCATCTGTCCTGCCGAGTCGCGCCGCCGAAGAGAAGTGTCCTCTAAACCTCGTGGGTCGAGTCCTGATTGTCGAAGCGGGTGTATTTGGAGATGAAGTTCAGAAAGACAGTGTCGGTGGGACCGTTGCGCTGCTTGGCGATGATGATCTCCGATTTGGCCTTGTCGGCCTCCGACATTTCTTCGGTGCGGTTGTAGTAGGCCTCGCGGTGGATGAAGGCCACCACGTCGGCGTCCTGCTCGATGGAGCCCGATTCGCGCAGATCGCTGAGCATGGGGCGCTTGTCGTCGCCGCGGCGCTCACTGGCGCGGGAAAGCTGCGACAGGGCCACGACCGGCACATGCAGTTCCTTGGCCAGCGCCTTCAGGCCTCGGGAGACCGCCGAAACCTCCTGGGTGCGGTTCTCATAGTGCTTGCCGCCGGCTGAGCCGACCGTCGCGGTCATCAACTGCAAGTAGTCCACCACGATCAGGTCCAGCCCGCCGTGGGTCTGCTTGAGCCGGCGCGCCTTGGCACGCATTTCAGATAGCGAGATGGCCGCTGAATCGTCGATGAACATCCGCGACTCCACCAGTTGACCCAATGCCTTCTGCAGCTTGTCGTGCTCTTCCCGGCCCAGAAAACCGGTTTGCAGCTTGCGCTGGTCCACCCAGGCCTGCGAAGCCAACATGCGGCGCAACAGCGACTCCTTGCTCATTTCCAGGCTGAACACGGCGACGATGGCGTCGTGGTTGATGGCCGCATTCTGGGCGATGTTGATGGCAAACGCCGTTTTGCCCATGGAGGGGCGGGCGGCGATGATGATCAGCTCGCCCTTCTGGAAGCCGCTGGTCATGCGGTCCAGTTCGGTAAAGTCGGTGGCCAGGCCGGTGACTTCGCGGCTCTCCTTGTACAGGTTGTCGATGGAGCCGAAGGAGTTGGCGACGATCTGGTCCAGGCTCTGGAAGCCGTTGGTGATGCCCTTCTCGCTCACCTCCATCAGCTGCGCTTCGGCCGCGCCCAGCACCTCGAGCGCCGACTCGCTCTGGTCGGCGGCGCGCGCAATGGCCGACGAGCAGATCAGCATCAGCCGGCGCAGCAGGCTCTTGTCCTTGACGATGCGGATGTACTCCTCGATCACCGGCCGGCGCGGCAAACCCTCGGTGAGCGAGGCCAGGTAGGCCACCCCGCCCACCGCCTCGACCTCCTTGTAGCGCGCCAGCTCGTTGGCCAGGGTCACAATGTCCACGGCGCGCTGGGAGTTCATCAACTCGCTCATGCGCAGAAAGATGCGGCGGTGCGAGTCGAGCGAAAAATCGTCCGTCTCGCAGCTTTTCGGCGGCTTCGGCGTGGGCGGCATTGTCCAGCAGAATCGCGCCCAGAATGGTCTTTTCGGCATCGACATTCGCCGGCAGTCCGGCGTCGAGCGTCAGGTCGGGGATGGTGGCCATATCAGTGAGTCTAGGCCGAAGCGGGGC
>CAVZNE010000111.1:0-5677 GCA_963776445.1 Terriglobales bacterium | reverse complement strand
TTTGCCCTGTACTTCGTTCAGAGTGCGTCTTTCTACCCCAGCACCATCACAATCGCGCCGGCGGTGATCAGCAGTCCCCCCGCCAGGACCGAAGGCGTCAGCTTTTCGCCCAGCAGCAGCCAGGCCAGGATCATGACCAGGGGCACGCTCAGCTTGTCCAGCGGAGCCACGCGCGAGGCCGGTCCCAACTGCAAGGCGCGGAAATAGCACAGCCACGACAGCCCGGTGGCCAGCCCCGACAACGTGAGAAACAGCACCGTGCGCCGGTCCAGCTCGCGAATTTCGCCGTGCTTGCCCAGCGCAATCGCAATGCCCCAGGCAAACACCAGCACCACCGTGGTGCGCAGCGCCATGGCCAGGTTTGAGTCCACATACGCCACGCCCACCTTGGCCAGCAGGGCGGTGGCGGCGGCAAAGACGGCGGAAAGCAGTGCCCATCCAATCCAGCTCATGGGAACCATGGTACGCGGCCCGGGCTCCGGCATGTGCCCTGAACCGCACAGGACCAGGACCGGTAAACTGCTTCTATGGAGACAGGCAAGGCCAGCAAGACCGCTCTGCGCGTGGGCATTCGCCGCGCGGCGCACCAGGTGATGGAAAAACCGCGCATTCTTGACGATCCCATTGCGGTGCCATTGGTCGGCCCCGGTTACGCCCGCGACATGAAGCGCGCCAGCCACAAAGTGGGGCGGGACTTCCGCGCCTTCATGGCCGCGCGCAGCCGCTATGTGGAAGACCGTCTGGCCGAGGCCGTTTCTCGCGGGGTCGCGCAATACGTGATCCTCGGGGCTGGCCTCGACACCTTTGCCTATCGCAATCCCTTCGCGTCGCTGCGGGTCTTCGAGGTGGACTTCCCCGCTACTCAGGAGTGGAAGCGCGAAATGCTCGGCACGGCAAAAATCTCCCTGCCCGGCAACCTGACCTTCGTCCCGCTGGATTTTGAGCACAAGGCGCTGGCCGAAGGGCTGGCCGAAGCCGGATTCGATGCCGTTGCGCCGTCCTTTTTCAGTTGGCTGGGAGTGGTCCCTTACCTGACGCTGGAGGCGTTTCGCGCTACGCTGGGCGTCGTGGGGCAACTGCCGGCCGGCAGCGCCGTGGGCTTCGACTACGCCGTCGCTCCAGAGACGCTCAGCCCGGTTGGCCGTACCGCCTTTGACAGGCTCTCCGACCGTGTCGCCGCCGCCGGAGAGCCTTTCCAGCTCTTCTTCACCCCCGCCGAGATGGAAGCGGAGCTGCGCCGCGCCGGGTTTCACCGCTTCGAGCAGGTGGATTCAGACCAGCTCAACGACCTCTACTTCAAGAACCGCGCCGACGGTCTCAAGCTCTCTGCCGTCAAGCTGGGAAGATTGGTGACCGCCTGGGTGTAAGTGCGTGGTTGCGCGGTAAGATGAGTCATGCGCCTGCCCCTGATTTTGACGGCCCTGATCGCTCTCGTGGGCATCTCCGGATGCGGCTATCACACCCTGGGCGCGGCCACTCATCTGCCGCCCGACGTGCATACGCTCTCCGTGCCCACCTTTGCTACCCGCACCGAGGCCTATCACACCGAAGTGCCCATGACCGACGCGGTGATTCGCGAGTTCGCCACGCGCACCCGGTTCCGGGTCACTCCGAGTGAGAACACGGACGCCGACGCGGTGCTGCACGGCGCCATCCTGAAGGAATCCGTCGCCCCGCTGACCTACAACTCCTCCACCCAGGAGTCGTCCAGCTTCCTCATCACCATGGTGGTTTCAGTTACCCTGAACGGCCGCGACGGCCGCGTTCTCTACGAAAACAAGAATTACGTCTTCCGCCAGCAGTACCAGTCCACCACCGACCTGCCCACCTTTTTGCAGGAGAACCCGGCGGCCGTCGAGCGCCTCTCGCGCGAGTTTGCGCACCAGTTGGTGGCCGATGTGCTGGAAGGGCTTTAGCGTTCCAGGGAGCCCGGAGATTTGCAGCGATTCACAGCCTCGCGTCCCTGTGGGTGGGAATCTGTTTACCGGCTCACGCCGGGGAAGGTATTCTGAATCCGCATGATGCACGCACAAACAAGCCGCGCGGCACGGAGACCAGCCCTTTGAGCGGCGCGCGCTGGGGTGCGGGCTTTGCCGCCGTGGGCCGTTTTGTCGGGGAAGTCGAGGCCGCTGCGGCCAGCAAGGGTTCGTTGCGTCCCGGCTATGTGCTGGCCGGGGACGAAATCTTCCTGCTGGACCGCTGCCGCGCCGCCGTTCTCAAGGCCTTTGTGCCCCCCGAACTGAAGGATTTCTGCCTCGCCGACCTGGATTTGGCCTCAACCTCGATCTTCGAGGTGCTGGATCAGGCGCAGACTCCCTCGCTGATGGCTCCGTTCCAGGTGATTTTTGTCCGCAACGTGCGCCTGCTCTATACGCGCGGCGCAAAAAAGGAAGAGTTCGCGGCGCTGAAGCGCTATTTCAGCTCTCCCAATCCCCAGGCCCTGCTGATTTTTGTGGCCGACTTCCTGCGCATCCCCTCCGACACGCGGCGCATGGAACTGGACGACAAAAACCGCTTCGAGCGCCTGACCGAGACTTTGGGCGAGTACTGCGGCATGGTGGAGCTGGCGCGCGTGAATGAAGACGACGCCATGCGCTGGATTGTGTCCACCGCCCAGCAGGAGAACACGCGCGTGGACCCCGACGCGGCCCGCGAACTGGTCGATGCCCTGGGCGCAGACATGATGCTCATCGCTTCGGAGCTGGAAAAGCTGCTGCTCTATACCCTGGGCAAGGGCCGCATCACCCTGGGCGACGTGGAGACCATGGTTCTGGGCGCCAAGCAGCGCTCGCTTTATGAGTTGACCGACGCCATCAGCGCCCATGACCGGGTGCGCGCCTTGGCCCTGCTCCACGGCCTGCTGAACAGCTCCGATGCAGGTGAGGACGCGGCTATTGGCCACCTCTACATGCTGGCCCGCACCTTCCGCCAGATGCTGGTGATCTTGGAAAAAAACGTGCGCGACTCGCGCGCCATCTGGCAGGCGCTCTGGCAGGGCTTCCGCATGCCGCCCTTTGCCGCCGACGATCTGATCCGCCAGGCCCGCCGTTACAAGAGCCGCCGCGACCTGACCCGGGCGCTGCGCCTGATTGCCCGCGCCGACCTGGAACTGCGCTCCTCCCCGCCCGACAAGCGCCTGGTGATGGAGCGGCTGGTCTACGATCTGGCTTCCGAGCCCAAGCCGCCTTCGCCGCTGTTCCCCTCCGCCCAGCTTTCATTTGAGGGGTAAAGCGGAGAGCTCACCCTGACCGCAAAAACAAAGACACGGCGAGTGCCAATGTTTTGAAAGGGCACGGCTTCAGCCGTGCCGCAAAGGCCGCAAAATCAGCAGGGCTTTACCCCCTGAGGGAACGCTTCTCATCCAGACCATCCTGGAATTTGCTTTACCGCACCCCGTGCTCATTCATCCACGGGCCATACTCCTTGTCGGCGTGTTGGATGTGGGTGGTGAGCCAGTTGGAGAGGAAGTTGAGCAACGGCATGCTGAGCGCGATGTCGCCCTGCTCGTAGCGCGCCACATACTCTTCCACCTGCTTGGTCAATTCGCGGTGCTTGATGCGGTGCAGGGCCAGCCCCGGATACTGGGCAGCCGCCATCATCGCTTCTTCCGCCGCGAAGTGGTGGTGCGTATAGTCCACCAGGGTACGCAGCAGGGAGCCGACGATGGTGCGCGCCTGGCCTTTCATCATGGCCGCGTGCAGGTCGTTCAGGGTTTCGCACAACACGGCGTGCTGGGCGTCGATGGCTTTAACGCCAACGGATAGTTTTTCGGTCCAGGTCATGAGGGCCATTCGGTTTCTCCTGCCAGAGCGTGCTGACAAGAAACTTATCGGCCAAGCGGGAGCGGAAGATGAGCGGGAGGGTGGAGCGCCTTATTCGACGCCGTGCTCGTTTAGCCAGGGGCCATACTCCTGGTCCGGGCCTTCGAAGTGCTCCAGGTACCAGTCGCGCAGAAACTGAAGCAGCGCGCGCACCGGCACGTCGCCGCTGCGCTGCACGCGCGTGGACGATTCCCGGATTTGCCCCAGCAGGCGGTGGTGTTCGGCGCGGTGCTCGGCCAGGCCGGGAAATCCGAGCTGCTCCATCAACTGCTCCTCGCCCCGGAAGTGCATGACGGTGAACTTCAGCAACTGGTCAAGCTGCGCGCTGGCCGATTGCCGGCTGCATCCGCGCACGAGCTCCGCTTGCAGTTCGTTGATGGTGTCCATCAGGATGCCATGCTGGTCGTCCATGGCCCGGACGCCGACGCTGCATGTGCTGCTCCAGGTGAGAAGTGCCACAAGAATCTCCGCCGATCTTTAATCCTAATTTCAAACTATCTTTCAATGCCGGTAGGCGGCAAGGCTTACGCGCAGCATTCTGGTAACCGAAGTTGGATTAAAGGTAATGGCGGCAGGAATGCCGCGGCCTACTCCACAAAGACCGCCGGTTCCAGGGCCGATTCTGTCTTGTGGCCGCGGGTGGTCAGGGTCACCGCTGCCGCCAGAATCAGCCCTCCGCCCAGCCAGGCATGCGGGCCCAGATGTTCGCCCAGCAACCGCACCCCCAGCCAGGAACCCAGCGCCGGCTCAATATTCAGGAAAACTCCGGCGCGCGAGGCCGGCACGCGGTGGATGCCCCAGTTCCACAGCAGCGTGGTCGTGGCCGTGCAAAACAAGCCGCTGATGGCCAGAGCTGCCCAGGCGGTCAGGCTGACGTGGGCAAACGGCGGCGGCTGAACCTGCTGGCGGGTCAGGGGGCTCAGCAGCCAGGGACCCAGAACCCAGAGAACCAGCATGAGGGTTCCGCAGAGAATGGTGTAGGCCGAGACCACCGCCGGGCTGTGCGCCTCCATCATCTTTTTGCACAGCAGAATCCAGGCCAGCGAGGTGCACAGCGAGGCCACGATCATCAGGTCGCCCACCAGCGAGGGCTGTCCAAGTGCGCCCGTGCCGTGGCTGCCGCCCAGCACAATCAGCGCCGCGCCCAGCGTGGAACCGCACAGCGCCAGCCAGCCGATGCGGTCCAGCCGCTCGCCGGCAAAAATTGCGGCCGTCACCGCCAGCAGCACCGGCATGGCGCCCACCATCAGTGAGGCGTGGCTGACCGTGGTCCGCGCCAGACCATGGAATTGAATCAGGAACTGGATGGGAACGCCGATGATGGAACAGACCAGCAGCATGCGGAATTCGCTGCGGCTGAACCGAAAGCGGCGGCGATTGACCAGCACCACCGGAACAACACCCACGCAGGCAAACAGAAAGCGGTAGAGCACCATGTGGTCCGCGTTCATTTCGTTCAGCGCCAGGCGGCCAAAATAGAAGCCCGTGCCCCACAAACACCCGGCCAGTGCGCAGGCTCCATAGCCCAGCATCGCCGTGCGCCGGTTGCTGATTGCAATCGTTTCCATCCCTCTTTTACTGTCGCACACCGCGGGCGGCTGAGTATCACTGCCCAAAACCCCTCGCATCGGCGAGAATACAGTTCGATGATCAAACGGTATCTTCTGGCGGGTTTGGGTACGAGCATGTGCCTCTGTTTGGCGGTGGCTCTGGGCGCAGCTGCGTCCGCGCAGAATCTTGGCGGCCTCACGCCTGCCCCGCCCACGGGCAAGCACGCGCATGCCGCTCCCGCCGCGCCAAAGCCCTCGCTGCCGCCCGCCTTCACCATTCCCGTGGAGCCGCTGGGTTATTCCGCT
>CAVZNE010000110.1:0-7299 GCA_963776445.1 Terriglobales bacterium | reverse complement strand
AATGACTGAAGTCGTGCCGTGACGCCTTAACCCCTCTCGATGGAGTTTTTCCATAGCCTGTAAAACCCGCGTTGATTATGCGGGCTTTAGCGGCACGGCTGAAGCGCGCCGTTTCAAATAAGGACTTATCCAGAGCTTCCCCAAGGGTTCAGGCCTTTCCTGCGTTCTCTGCTTCGCTGCTCAGGGTCTCCGGCGTAACGACACTCTGATGCACATAGTTGTAGGGCGGCACGGAGTTGCCGCGCAGCAGCGAGATGCCTATTTGGACAACATGGCGGCCGTAGCTTTCGGCATTGTGAGAGATGGAGCCGATGATGGCGCTCTTGCGGGAGCGCATCTCTTCGACAACCTCCGGAATGCAATCCTGGCCAACGATGGCGCAATCTGGTTCGCGTTTGGCCTGTCGGACAGCGTCCAAGACGCCCAGCGCGCTGGAATCGGTGGCGGCAGCGATCAGGATGTGCTTTCCCCGCGGTTTATCCCGCAGAAAATCGGTAAATGCCATGCAGCTCCGATCGCGCATGCCGCGGCCCTCGATCTGCACAAAGCGCTCTTCAGGAACGTCTGCAAGCAGTTCACGCATGCTGTCGAAGGCGCCCGAGATGCGGCGCTGGACAAAACTGCCGGCTTCGGCAAATCCCATGCCCACCACCCAGTCGGGCCTTCCCTTCCACTTGCGCAGCGCATACTGCGCCAGCAGAGCACCTGCCTCGTAGCCGGATTCGAAGTTGTCCACACCAAAATAAGTGGCATTGGGGTGAGGCACATCGATTGCCACCAGGGGAATATCGGCCTTTTTGAAGATGTGTGCGATGCGCGGCGCTGCCGCTTCTTCAACCTGAAACTCGAGCATCAAATCCACATGCTTGGCGACGCACTCTTCGGCGTTGCGGATGGCGATGTCGGGATCGTACTGGTTATCGAAGATCAGCAACTCCACGCCCGAAGAGGCTGCCGCGGCAATCATGCTTTCCGTCACCGCAATCGAAAATGGCATTTGAGCGCTCTGCGCCGCGAATCCAAAACGCAAGCGCCGGGGACGCGAAACCAGCCTGTACAGCCCGTTCTGCACCTGCGCGACATAGCCGCGATGCACCAGCGTCTTCAGAATCCGGAAAACGCTGGTCTTGGAGATCCCGGTCGTTTGGTGAACCTCTTCAAGGCTCAAGGGAGCGTGGTTATTCTCCAGCATCTCAATCACATCGAAGGCCTTCGACAGTATGGGAATCAGATACAGACGTTTGATCTTGGCCTTGAGCATCCTGCTTCCACCTTTCCCGCAAGTTTCAACCACGAAACTACTTGCCCTCAGAATACCCCTGGGATGGACCGAAATATGGCAATGTGCGAATATTTGTTTGAATAGCTGCCACTGGCGCTATAAGTTCCCTGGAACTGGCTTCTGCCGGGGAGTTCTGAGCGGATGCGGAAGTCCGATTGAGTTCCTGCTTTCCCCGGTCTCAAAATCGAGACCGGGGGCACCCGAGCGTGGTACAAAATCAAGCGGTCATAGACCCAGGAGTAGCGGGCGATAGCGGCGCAACTTAAGGAACCTCTGAACATGTACCTGATTCAAGAAAACCGTTCCTCAGGGGCTAAAGCCCCGCTGATTTTGCGGTCTTTGCGGCACGGCTGAAGCCGTGCCCTGACGCCTTTGCCTCTCTCGATGGAGTATTTCCGCAGCCTGTAAAGCCCGTCGTTTCTTATCATGCGTTTGCGGCACCCTTCGACAGGGTCGGGGCAGGCTTTGAATCCGTGCCCTTTCAAGGAAGGACTTATTCAGTGCTTCCCGAGGTCACTGACCGGATGAAGAAGTCCCATTGAGTTCGTGCTTTCCCCGGTCTCAAAATCGAGACCGGGGGCACCCGAGCGTGGTACAGAATCAAGCGGTCAGAGACCCTGGAGTACCGGGCGCTAGCGGCGCAACTTAAGATTGTCACGGATACGAGGCAGGAGCTTCCAGACTCTGCCTTTCATCAGGAGCGACACAATGGAGCTTGATGTATGCAGTTTGCGGCAATCCAGAAGCCGGTTCGCGCGGTATGCGGCAGCCGGCTGTGCGGCAATCTTCCTGTCGGCCGTCCTGGTGGCGCAGGATTCCGGCACGGCTCTGTACGGTGGTTTTCAGAGCCCGCCTGACGATGCGCGGATCATGATGCGCTGGTGGTGGTTTGGTCCCGCGGTTACCAAGCCGGAGTTACAGAAAGAGCTTGAAACCATGCGCGGCGCAGGCATTGGCGGCGTGGAGATTCAACCCGTCTATCCGCTCCTGCTCGACGACGAAAGCAAAGGCATCCGGAATCTTTCCTATCTGTCGCCAGAGTTTCTTGAGGCCGTGAGCTTCGCCAACAAGACCGCGCAATCGATGGGCATGCGCGTGGATATTACCCTGGGCAGCGGCTGGCCCTATGGCGGACCAAATACCACACTCGCGCTCGCGGCGGGACGGCTCAAGGTGATTTCCTTCCCCATCGCCGCGGCAAAGTTCACTCCACCTCATGTGGCTGAGGGAGACAAACTCATTGCCGCGTTTGCCGTCAACGGAACGGAAAAATCTTTCGACCCGGCGACGGCGCAGCGCATCAATCTTGAGACCGGCGCGATTCCCGCATCAGCCGGAACGCGCACAGCACTGGTCTTTGTCGCCAGCCACACGCGCCAAGGGGTCAAGCGCGCAGCATCCGGGGCGGAAGGCTTTGTGCTCGATCATTTCTCCCGCGCCGCCATCGACGAGCATCTGACCTACGTGGCTGCGCCGCTGCTCAATGCTTTCGGGCAGCAACCACCCTACTCGGTTTTCTCCGACTCGCTTGAAGTTTACGGTTCCGACTGGACCACGGACCTGACTGCGGAGTTTGAGAAACGGCGCGGCTACAATCTGCTTCCGCATCTCCCCGAACTACTCGCCGGAAAAACGCCGCAGGCTGAATCCGTGCGCCACGACTGGGGCCAGACACTCTCCGATCTGATCCGCGAAAATTATTTGGCGCCCATTACGCAATTTGCCGCGGCGCATCACACACAATTCAGGTCGCAGACCTACGGAGAACCCGCGGTCACGCTTGCGGATGAAGCGGTTCCCAATTTGCCTGAAGGCGAAGGCCCGCAGTGGCGCTCATTCTCATTCACACGCTGGGCAAGTTCCGCCAGCCATCTGTATGGCCGCAACGTCACCTCCGCAGAAACCTGGACGTGGCTGCACTCGCCCGCCTTCCGCGCCACACCACTGGACATGAAGGTTGAAGCCGACCGCATGTTCCTGCTCGGCGTGAATCAGATCGTCGGCCACGGCTATCCCTATTCGCCCGCCGCTGCCGGAGAGCCGGGATGGTCGCTTTATGCGGCCGCCGCGTTCAATGCGCACAATCCATGGTTCCCGGTGATGCCCGATGTGGCGCGCTACCTGCAGCGCATGAGCTGGCTGCTGCGTCAAGGCAAACCGGCCAACGATATTGCCATCCTTCTTCCAGAGGACGATGCGCAGGCCGCCTTCCATCCTGGCCACGTCTCCGTAACCGATGAGATGCACTCGCGCATTACTCCCGAGTTGATGTCGGCCATACTCGATGCCGGTTACAACATCGACTACATCGACGCGGCGACCATCGACAAGCTGAAAGGCATTCCCTATCCGGTGCTGATTCTGCCCGAGGTCACGCGCATACCGCTGGCCGCCTACAAGCAGATCGCGGCCTATGCCGCATCCAGCGGAAAAGTGATCGCCATTGGAAAGCTTCCCTCTCTTGCGCCGGGTTTGAAGGAACAAAACACATCGTCTGAGATCGCAGTTCTGTCTCACGAGATTTTTGAGAGCGGCAATCATAACGGCATTCAGTTGAAATCGGTCGCCCAACTGGCCCATGCGCTGCATCGCGCCCTGCCGCCCGATGTCGAAGCGACCGGCCACACAGCCGGGCTTGGCTTCATTCACCGCAGGCTTTCCAGCAGCGATGTGTATTTTGTCGTGAACTCTTCCAACCAGCCGGTTGAAGGCGCAATCCGCTTTCGCTCCACGCACACCGGTCTTCAATCCTGGAATCCCGACAGCGGCAACGTCGTCAGCAGTTTTGTGAACACAAGCGGCTCCGCCATTCCGCTGCAGCTTGCGCCCTACGAATCGCGGGTCTATGTACTGGCCGACCATGCCGCATCCGCTCCAACCGCCAAGGCCGCTCCGCACAAGGCAATGCGCACACAGCAGCTTGCCGATCTGAGTTCAGGATGGCAGCTGCACTTTGGCGGCAGCGCCTCCGCTCAAACGGTGGACCACCCGCTATCATGGACCGAACTGGAAGGCCGAGAGTACTACTCCGGCGAAGCCGTCTACTCGCGCGATGTCTCAATCGAGCAGCCCCTTGCCTCCGGCGCGCGCGTCTTTCTCGACTTCGGAGAAGGCACACCCACTACCGACAATCGTCCGCCGCAGGCGCCGGGAATCCATGCCCTGCTCGATCCGCCAATCCGTGAAGCGGCCATCGTTTTTGTGAATGGCCAGCGCGCCGGATCGCTATGGCATGCGCCGTACCGAATCGAGCTTGCGAGGCTGCTCCATCCCGGAGAAAACCGCATCGAAGTGCATGTTTACAACACCGCCATCAACGAACTGGCCGGCCAGCCGCACTACGACTATGCGGCGCTGAACGCCAAGTATGGCAAGCGCTTTGAACCACAGGATATGGACCATCTACAACCGGCGCCTTCCGGTCTTCTGGGTCCCATTCACCTTGAAGAAGAGAGGCCGCAATGAACGCAATGAGATGCGGGTTCGCCTGCATTTTTTCACTCGCTCTGTTATGTGCCGGTGCTGCCCAGGCAGCGGCGAAGATATTGCTGGCCAACGATTACGGCGCCTCCAGGCGCACCTCAATCGAGATGAAAGACCTCTTCAATTGGGACCATATTGTCATCCGCCGCGCCATTGGAAAGCGCTTCGAAAAACGGCGCCGTGATCGCCTGCCAGCGCGCATTGACCGGGTATTTCTTCATCGCCGCGCAAGACTTTTCAAAGTCGTCCGTCTCCAGATAGCCCACCAGCATGCCGTCCGGCTTCAGAAACAGCGAATAATTGCGCCAGCCGGTAGCCCGTAGCGCGTCCTGCATCTCGGGCCATACCTGGCGATGCTGCTTCTTGTACTCTTCCACCTTGTTTTTGCGGATATTCAAAAGAAAACAAACACGCATCGATTTCTCCTTGCCCATTCTGGATTGAGTCGCCCGGCTTGATCCGGCCTGCGCATCGCGGCATTGTCTCTGCGGGAGCAACTCCGATTCTTGGCGCTGGCGGCAGTTAGAGCATTTTTCCTGACGGTATAGAGGAAGAAAAATTCCTCAGGGGCTAAACAGGCTGCGGAAAAACATAGGCGTTCGGGTTGAATCAATGGAAAACACGCCGCAGGGGCTGAAGCCCGTGTTGATTTAAAGCGACTTACGGCACGACTGAAGTCGTGCCCTGAGGCTTGTAGCCGTTCTTGAGAGTTTTTCCGCAGCCTATAAAGCCCCACCGAATTTGCGGTCTTTGCGCACGGCTAAAGCCGTGCCCTTTCAAAACAACCAGCCCCCCGAACTGTGCGGCCGAAGCTGAAGCCGCGCCCTTACAAAACAACCAGCCCCCGAACTGTGCGGCCGAAGCTGAAGCCGCGCCCTTACAAAACATCGGAACTCGCTGCAACTGAAGCTGTGCCCTTTCAAAACCACGTTATGCCTACGAGAGAAATGCCTTCATTCCCGAACAGGATTTTTTTCCTATCGGAACAAGTCTACTATTTTCTTTTCCGGAATGCGGCTTGCATTTTCGCTCTTGTCTGTTCCGTAGCAACCAGATCCGCTGCCCATTTGCTGGCGCAACAACCGGGAAAATCATGGCTGCGGTTCCCGCGGAGGAAGACGGCCGCGGCAAACGCGACAACCGCCATTCTTGTTTACTCTTCTGCAATCAGCCGTTTATGCCATATTTACTGTATTATCAGCCGTTTGACGCTTTTGCGTTGGATAGAATAAAACCATGCTTCGCGACCTCGCCCCCCTCTTTGGTTACATGCGCCGCTACCGCTGGGGATACCTGTGGGGCACCCTCGCCTGCATTGGCACCAATTTGGCCGCCGTCCAGTTTCCCAGGGTGCTGGGAATGGCCATTGACGCGCTGCAAAAAGGAAGACCCACCCGCGAAAGCATCCTGATCTTCGCCGGTCTGCTGGTCGCGATCTCCCTGGTCAAGGGCATCTTCCTCTACTCCCAGCGCTGGATTCTCATCGGCATCTCGCGGGAGATCGAGTTCGACCTGCGCAACGATCTGTTCCTCAATCTGGAGCGGCAGGACGCGGGGTTTTATCAGCGCTACCGCACCGGCGACATCATGGCCCGCATGACCAACGACCTGAGCGCCGTGCGCATGCTGCTGGGACCGGCCATCATGTACAGCGCCAATACCGTTCTGTTCACCATCGGCGCGCTCTTCTTCCTGCTCCGCATCAGTCCCTGGCTCACCCTGGTGGCCCTGGCTCCCACTCCCATTGCCAGCATCCTCGTCCAGTACCTGGGACGCAAGATTCACGATCGTTTCGAGCGCATCCAGGCCAGCTTCTCGGAGATTTCCTCGCATGCGCAGGAGAACTACTCCGGCGCCCGTCTGGTGCGCGCCTTTGCCCGCGAAGAGTCCCAGATTGGCATTTTCGAGCAGCTCAACCGCCGCTACATCGCCCGCTCCCTGCGCCTGGTTCAACTCATGGGCATGCTCTGGCCCACCCTCGAGTTCATCCTCGGCCTGTCCATGCTCATCACGCTGCTGGCCGGCGGCCACCTGGTCATCGCGCATCGCATCTCGGTAGGCGATTTCGTGGCCTTCAACACCTACATGATCATGCTCACCTTCCCCATCATCGCCATCGGATGGGTGGTGAACCTCTTTCAGCGCGGCACCGCTTCGATCCAGCGCATCGACGAACTGCTTCGCGCCGAACCGGCCATCGACAACAGCGCCGCGGATCCGAACATTCCCGCGGAAACCGTCATCCACGGCGAAATCGAACTGCGCCATCTCAACTTCAGCTACGGCGATGTCCCGGTGCTGCGCGATATCTGCCTCAAAATTCCCGCCGGTTCCAGCCTGGCCATCGTCGGACCGACCGGCTCCGGCAAGTCCACGCTGGTCAACCTGATCGCGCGACTCTATGAAGCGCCCGAAGGCTCACTGCTGGTCGATGACCGCCCGGTGCGCGACTATCCGCTGGCCGTGCTGCGCCGCAACATCGGCATGGTTCCGCAGGAAACCTTCCTGTTCAGTGAAACCATCCGCGAAAACCT
>CAVZNE010000109.1:0-10643 GCA_963776445.1 Terriglobales bacterium | reverse complement strand
CCGGCGCGAAGTGATTGGACGTGGCGCGCCTACCGGGACCGCATCGCGAAGTATATGCACCGCGAGCGAGCCGATCGCGCGGAAGAAAGCACGTATAACGTGCTGCAGCGGACTGCATATCTGGTCGTGATCCTGGTGCTGTTCCCGCTGATCATCTGGACAGGACTGGCCATGTCGCCTTCGTTCACGTCTGCGTTTCCGGCGACGGCCGCGCTGCTTGGCGGCCGGCAATCCGCGCGCACCATTCACTTTTTTGTCTCGTGGCTGTTGCTGCTCTTCCTCCTCGTGCACGTGACGATGATTGCCCTATCGGGGTTCTGGAGCCGCATGCGGGCCATGATTACCGGCTACACGCGCGATTCCGAGGAGGGCCAATGAATCCGATTTCACGGCGCAAGCTGATTTACGGAGGCGTTGCCGCCGCGGCGAGTATTGGAGGGTTGGCCGCGGCAGATCGCCTGGCAACGCGCTACGGACTGATCCCGCCGGATGGCGGCGGAATTTACGGACCCGGCGAGACATTGACTTATGCCTGCCAGCGACTGCTGACCGCCCGCACGCCGGCGCGCGAATTTCCGCGCAGCATGATCTCGAAGAACCCATTTGCGAATGCAGTAGCGCCGCCCAAGGAAGAGTTCAAGCGGTTGCAGGCCGGAGGGTTCAGGGATTGGCGGCTGGTAGTGGACGGCACAGTCGCGCGGCCGATGTCACTATCGCTAGCCGATCTGAAGAGCCTGCCGATTCAGAGCCAGATCACCGAGGTCGCATGCGAGGAAGGGTGGTCGTACATCGCCGAATGGATTGGCACGCCGCTATCCGGGGTTCTGCGCGAAGCCGGTGTGCTGCCGCGGTCGCGCTATGTGGTCTACTACGCCATCGAAAAGGGCTTTATTCGATGTGTATCTACACAGACTCTGTTGCCGGGGAAAAGATTCTCGAATTACGAGAATCTGAACCATTGGCCTGAATATTCAATGTGAATTTCGACTTTTGGTTGACACTCAAGAAGCAAGGGCAACGCAAGCGCCCTTCTGCTCCTGCTGCGCGATCACTATAAGATGCATTGCACTGAGGGCCTGAATACCGCATAGGCGCACGCAACCACGATGTCTTGTTCTTTATCAAAGACCCATAGTTGAAGGTAAAGCAGGCTTTCCGTCAATTCGCACTGCCTGAAGTGCGGAAGACAGCTGTGCCCGGCGCTGGAAATTGGAGCGGATTCAGCTCACGACAGAGAATCCGGCTACCTGGACTCGACCGGCTCGCGGATCCGGTTGGCCTCAAAGCTGACCACCTTCCACTCGCCATGCGCATCCCGCACATAAACGCGGATATAGCGATAGCTGCCAGAGATATCTTTGTCGCCGGCCGTGGCGGTCACCTCGGCGCGCGAAGTCACCAGCGCCGTAGTGCCGTAAAAGTGAACCTTGCGGTCGGAGAATTCCAGCGTTGTAAAGTGGAGCTGCCCGTTGCGCACATTGGCCAGGGCCTGCTCCTTGTTTTGCAGGATGCCATATGCGGAAATCGCCATATAGTCGTCTGCCAGCAGAGCATCCAGGGCGGCGATGTTGCCCTTCAGAATGGCGTCGCGCCAGGCATCTTCCTTCTGGTCGATTTCGTGGCGAACCTCGTGCTTCTGCGCGCGCGGCATGCCGGTCCGTAGAGGGCCTGCAAATGCTGCCAGGGCAAACACTTGCACAAGCAGCAGGACAAGCAGCATCCGCCAGTTTCCGGGTATCGAAATTTTGGTCGCGTAACCCTGCATAAGCGTAACGGATAGTAGCCCTGAAACGGTGCACCGGTCAATGCTCTTTCGCACACATCAACCGGCTCTTGATGAAAATGCGACGGCCCAGCCAAAACGCACTTCCCGCCACCCTCGACGCAAGTCCTGACTAAACAAGAGCCAGCAGATTCTCTACGCTCCGGTCCCTCTGCTTCTGGTAGATTCCGCCGACCGCATGCTTCTTGAAGTGCTCTGTTTCGCGATGCGCAGCCAGGGCCTTGGCGTCCTGGTACTGCTCATAAATAATCACGGTGTCGGGATCGTCTTCCAACTGGTGGGGGATGTAGGTGACGCATCCTGGCTCCAGCCGGGAGGCAGTAGCCAACAGGCGCAGAGACTCGGCTACGTCGGCGCGGTCTTCCGAGGCAAATTTCAAGCGAACAACAAAGCTGACCATGGGGAGTTCCTTCTCGCCTTTTAAGAACAGGCGTCTCACTTGTTTAAGCGTTCAAGCTGTCCAGCGCTTCGGCAAACTCCGGCAGCACCATGGTCTGGTCGCGGTCAGGACCGGTGGAGACCATGCCGATACGGGCGCCGCTCTCCCGCTCCTGAAAGCGCAGATACTCCCTGGCGGCCAGCGGCAGTTTCTCAAAGTCGGTGATGCCCTCGGTCGATTCCCGCCAGCCTTTCAGCTTGGTGTAGCGCGGCTTGATCGACTCCAGACCCTGCACGTCGGCGGGAATCTCGTCGGTGTATTTGCCGTCGATGTCGTAGCCGATGCAGACGGGAATCTCCGCCAGCTCGTCCATCACGTCCATCTTGGTAATCACCATCCACTCGGCCCCGTTCACCTGGTTGGAGTAGCGCAGCAGCGGAATGTCCAGCCAGCCGCAGCGCCGTGGCCGCCCCGTCACCGCGCCATACTCGGCGCCGCGCGCGCGCAACTCGTCGGCCGACGAATCGTGAATCTCGGTGGGGAACGGTCCCTCGCCTACGCGGGTGACATAGGCCTTGGTCACGGAAATGACCGTACCGATAGCCGTCGGTCCCACGCCGGTTCCCGTGGCCGCGCCGCCCGCCGTCGAGGACGAGGAAGTCACAAACGGGTAGGTGCCGTGATCGATGTCCAGCATGGTTCCCTGTGCGCCCTCGAACATCACGCTTTTGCCCTCGGCCAGCAGGGTGTGCAGCAGGCGGCCGGTGTCGGTCACAAACGGCCGCAGTTCTTCTGCCGCCGCCGCGTACTCGTCGTACATCTTCGCCGGGTCCAGCGGGTCGGTGCCAAACAGTGCATGGGCAATCGCGTTCTTCTCGGCGCAGGCCGCCTCAATGTGCGTCTTCAGCAACTCAGGCCGTAGCAGGTCGACAACGCGCAGTCCGCTGCGGGCCATCTTGTCTTCATAGGCTGGTCCAATGCCCCGGCTGGTGGTGCCAATCTTCTTCCGCCCCGGCGCGCTTTCCGCGGCCAGCTCGATCATCCGGTGGTAGGGCAAAATCACCTGCGCCCGGTTCGACACAAACAGATTGCCGTCCACGGCCACGCCCAATCCCCGCAGCTTGGCCACTTCCTTCAGAAAGGCCAGCGGGTCCAGCACCACGCCGTTGCCAATGATGCCCGTGCACCCCGGTCGCAGCACGCCACAGGGAATCAACTGCAGAACGAACTTTTGCCCACTGTGGATGACCGTGTGTCCGGCGTTGTGGCCGCCGGCGTACCGCGCCACAGCAGAAAACCGCTCGCTCAGTACGTCCACAATCTTGCCTTTGCCTTCGTCGCCCCATTGGGCGCCCAGCACCACCGCTGTCTTTGCTCGCATACTTGCCTGCTCCCGAAAAAAGATAGCCCGGCGCTGTCGGCCTTACTTGGGGCACGCAGAACGCCTGGGTTGCAAAACGAAGGCGCAAACCTCCGGCCTGCACCATTTTCGATGATAAACCCTGTCTGGCTTTTATCCCGGATGAAGGGGAGCCCGAAATCTTCCGCCCACCGCCCAAGATTCTTCGCAACTAACCTCGGCCTGCCGGGTCAAGGCTCAGTATGTGTTCTTCGGGCCTGAACCGTATTTCGCCTCGGGGCGACCCTATGGGTACCACTGAGAGGGAACATGAGATCCCACAGCAATCTTCGCGGATCGCGCTTTGCCTGGTTTTCCTGCCTGCCGCTTGATTCACGCCAAACAACTGCTCCGCACAAGGCCGCCAGGGAATCCAGGCCGCAGCCGCTCCGGCGTCTGGCTGCACTGGCCATGGTGCCACTTCTGCTGCTCTTGTCGCAGGGGGACCTGTTCGCGCAGCAGGCGCCCAGTCCAGCATGGCCCCAGTACGCGAATGGCCAGTACGCGCAGAACGATCCCTACAATGACTCGAACCAGCAATTGCCTCCCCAGCCCCTGACCGCCGAGCAACTGCAGCAACTGGTCGCTCCCATCGCGCTCTATCCTGACGCGCTTCTGGCGCAAATCCTGGCCGCGGCCACCTATCCCGCGCAGGTGGCAGGGGCCGACCATTGGTTGCAGGCCCAGGGCAACGCCTCACCGGACCAGATTGCCGCGGGAGCCGACGCCCAGAACTGGGATCCCAGCGTCAAGGGCCTCACTGCCTTTCCGCAGGTGCTGGCGCAGATGGACCGCTCGTTGCAATGGACTACCGACCTCGGAAACGCCTACTTCAACCAGCCGCAGGACGTGCTTGAAACCGTGCAAGTGCTGCGCCAGCGCGCCCAGAACGCCGGAACCCTCCAGAACACCCCGCAGCAAGCGATCAGCTACAACCAGGGCTATATCCAACTGGCCCCGGTCAATCCGCAAGTCGTCTATGTGCCTTCCTACAACCCCTGGGACGTCTATGGTCAGCCGGTCCAGCCCTATCCTGGTTTTTCACTGCTGGGGGCGCTCCAGTCCTTTGCCGGGTCGACCCCGTTAAGGTTTGGCCTGGGCATCGCCATGAGCGCGTTCAACCACACCAGTTTCGGATGGATGGGCTGGGCGCTGAACTGGCTTACCCAATCCGTGCTCTTCCATCAGGACAACTACTCTTCGCAAAGTGCCTCGGTGGCGCATTGGGGCTCGCAGCGCGGCGGTCGGACAGAGTTTGCCCGGCAGCCTGAGTCCTATAACCGCGGGCAAGGCAACTATGGCCCCTCCGGCGCGGAATATGACGGGCGCAATGGAACACGCGGACAGGACTTCTTCCGCCAGCCCGCCCGGAGTCAGGAAAACTATGTGGAGAACCGCTCCTATGGCGGAAACCGTCCCTGGGAGAGTCCCATCCGCACCTACCCCAGACCCCAAGGCTATGACACTCGCCCTGGTTTGCAGGCGTACAACCGCTACCAGCCTCCGGTAAACCTGCCCGTCCGCCCGCAGTCCTACGCCCGTCCTGGGTATGCCTCCGGTTTCTACGGCCAATCCACCCAGCCTTACTCCAGTCCGCGGCAGGAATGGCGCGGGCCAACCTCGCAGCGCGGCGATTTCGGGCAGCGATATTCTTCTGCTCCAGCGGGCAGGGCTTTTGCGGAGTACAACGCCAAGCCACAGCACACGGGCGGATTTCATCTCTTCGGGGGCGGACACGGCGGCGAGAAGTCCTATGGCGGAGGCCACGCGCCCAAGAGCTACGGCGGCGGCAAGCACTCCGGCGGCGGGGGCGGCCACTCTGGCGGACACCACCTCTTCGGTCATCACCACTAAGCCCGTCCGACCGCCTCTTTTGACAACCCTGTTCCGCGTTTCCTATAGTTCCAGCGCCAGCGCGGACCTGTGCATGGCCGCGCTTTAAGCGTTTTCGGGCAGGCATTTAACGAAGAGAGGCAGATAAAAAATGGAGTGGAATGAAGGTTCGCGGCGGTCATTTCTGAAGCAGATTGGCGCGGCGGGGGCTCTGGCTCTTACCGCGGCAAAGTCCGAAGCCATGGGACTGAAGGCCCAACCTGGCGCCGGCGGCGACGCCCCGGCCGCGCCCGGCCCAAGCAAGCAGGCAGAAACCCGGGCGCAGCGCATGGCCTGGTGGCACGAGGCCAAGTTCGGCATGTTCATCCACTGGGGGCTCTACAGCCTGATCGGCCAGCATGAGTGGGCCAAGGAGGTCGAGGGCGTTCCCCTGGCGCAATACGAGCTGCTGGCCAAACACTTCAAGCCCAAGCCCAATGCCGCCCGCGAGTGGGCCAGGCTGGCGAAGAAAGCCGGCCAAAAGTACATGGTGATGACCACCAAGCACCACGAGGGCTTTTGCCATTGGGACACCAAGCTGACCGACTACAACGCCGTGAAGCAGGGGCCGGGGCGCGACCTGGTTCGTGAGTTCGTCGATGCCGCACGCGCCGAGGGGCTGCGCGTCGGCTTCTACTACTCGCTGATGGACTGGCACCACCCCGACGGCGCCAAGTGCAAAACCGACCCGGAGGCCCGCAAGCGCTTTGTGGAGTACACCCACGGCCTCATCCGCGAACTGCTCACCAACTACGGCAAAATCGACGTCCTCTGGTACGACGTGGACTGGCCCCTGACCGCTGCCGAATGGGAGTCCGAGCGCATGAACCAGATGGTCTTCGAACTGCAGCCGGAGATCATTGTGAACAACCGCAACGGGCTGGAGGGCGATTTCTCCACGCCGGAGCAGCACATCACGGCCGAGAAAGCCGGGCGCGCCTGGGAGTCCTGCATGACCCTCAACGAGAGCTGGGGCTTCAACCGCGGCGACGACGCCTGGAAGTCACCCAAGACCATCGTCGGCAACCTGGCGACCTGCGCCCGCGGCGGCGGCAATTACCTGCTCAACATCGGCCCCAAACCCGACGGCTCCATCCCGGAAGAAACCGTCACGGTGCTGGAGATGGTGGGCAAGTGGCTCGACACCAACGGCAAGGCCATCTACGGCACGGAACGTGGCACATTTGGCTGGAACACCAACGCCAACTACACCCGGCGCGGCACCACGCTCTACGTCCATCAGCAGTTCTGGCCGGGCCACACTCCGGCGGCGGACTGGCTCCCCTTCTTCGGACCAGAGGCGGTGATCGCCATCGGCGGCCTCAAGCCCAAGGTCAAGTCCGCGCGCCTGCTCAAGACGGGCCAAAAAGTCGACTTCACGCAAGACGAGTTCAGCCTGCGCCTGACCGGCCTTCCGCTCGAAGCGCCCGACCAGCCAGCCACCGTCATCGAAGTCGAGTGCGACGGCGATCCGGTCATCGACCATGACGCCAAACGGCCCCTCTGGCCCCGCAACAAGGCCGGAATCAGCTAACGACTCGGGCCTTTTGCGTTTGCAGCAGCACGAAAATGGGCGCCCCCAGGTCTCGAACTTGAGACCTGGGAAGGCGCAACCTCTCTGCAGCGCTGGTCAAATTCCAGCCGGCAGGGTGCTACCCTGTGCGGATGACGGACCAAATCACATCCGAGAGACTTCTGCTTCGCCGCTGGCGCGACGCGGACCGGCAACCGTTCCAGAAGCTGAATGCCGATCCGCGGGTGATGGAGTTCATGCCCGGCCGGCTTGCGCCGGAAGACTCGGATGCCATGATCGTCCGCATCGAACAACACTTCGAGCATCACGGCATCGGCCTGTTCGCCGCCGAACTCATTGCGGAGAAGGCGTTTATCGGTTTCATTGGCCTCTCGGTTCCAGCTTTCGACGCCCCCTTTATGCCTGCCGTCGAGATTGGCTGGCGGCTTGCCTTCGAATGCTGGGGACAGGGCCTGGCCACCGAGGGTGCACGCGCCGTTGTGCGCCACGCGTTCGAGACGGCCGGACTCACCAGCCTTGTTTCTTTCACCGTGCCACAGAATCTGCGCTCGCGCCGGGTGATGGAGAAGCTGGGCATGGTCCACGATCCCAGCGACGATTTTGACCACCCGAGCTTGCCGGAGGGCCACCCCTTGCGTCGCCACGTTCTCTATCGCCTTCACCGTTAAATGAGCAGATCGCGTCCCGTCACGGCTAAAAACCAGCGCCGCTGGTAGAATTTTTGGCATGGACACCATCCAGTACAACCTACCCCAAGACAGGATTCCCAAAGCCTGGTACAACATTGCCGCCGATCTGCCCACGCCCATGGCTCCGGCGTTGCACCCTGGCACGCTCCAGCCCCTCGGTCCCGACGACCTGGCTCCGATCTTTCCCATGGGCCTGATTCTTCAGGAAGTCAGCACCGAGCGGGAGATCGAGATTCCCGCCGAAGTGCGGCAGTTGTACGCGCAGTGGCGTCCCGCGCCGCTGTTCCGCGCCCGCCGGCTTGAGAAGGCTCTGGATACGCCGGCACACATCTACTACAAGTACGAGGGCGCAAGCCCGGCCGGTTCGCACAAGCTGAACACCGCCATTCCGCAGGTTTATTACAACAAGATTGAAGGCACCAAGCACCTGACCACCGAAACCGGCGCAGGGCAGTGGGGTTCCTCGCTGGCCATGGCCTGCAACTTCTTCGGCCTGGACTGCAAGGTCTTCATGGTCAAGGTCAGCTATAACCAGAAGCCCTATCGCCGCGCCCTGATGGAAGTCTTCGGCGCCAGCGTGACCGCCAGCCCCAGCAACACCACCGAGGCGGGCCGCGCCATTCTGGCGGAGCATCCCGACTCCAACGGCTCGCTGGGCATGGCTATTTCAGAGGCCGTGGAACTGGCCGTCAAGGACAAGTACACCAAGTACGCCCTGGGCAGCGTGCTCAATCACGTCATGCTGCATCAGACCGTGATAGGCCTGGAAGCCATTGAGCAGATGGCGCTGACCGGCGACGATCCCGATGTGATTATTGCCTGCGCCGGCGGCGGATCGAACTTTGCCGGACTGGCCATGCCCTATCTGGGCCGCAAGCTCAAGGGCCAGAGCCATGCGCGCATCGTGGCTGTTGAACCGGCTGCCTGCCCGACACTGACCAAGGGCGAATTCATGTACGACTTTGGCGACACCGCGCACCTGACGCCGCTGCTGAAGATGTACACGCTGGGCAACTCCTTCATGCCTCCCGGCATTCACGCCGGCGGCCTGCGCTACCACGGCATGGGGCCGCTGGTGTCGCATGTGCTGGACGCGGGGCTCATTGAAGCCACCACCGTGCAGCAGTTGGACGCCTTCGCCGCCGGCATCCAGTTTGCCCGCGCCGAGGCCATCATTCCCGCGCCGGAATCCAACCACGCCATTGCCGAGGCCATCCGCGAAGCTCTCGTCGCCAAGGAAGAAGGCAAGCAGAAGACGATTCTGTTCAACCTCAGCGGTCATGGCCACTTCGACATGCAGTCCTACATCGACTACCAGGCCGGAAAGCTGGAGAACTTCGAGTATCCGGAAGAGGAGATCGCGGCGGCCCTGGCCGGGCTGCCCACGGTCAGTTAAGCCGGGACTCCAATTTACTGCCATAACGCCGAGTGGCCTTTACTTCCAACGCACGGACAACAACCTGTCCGTGCGTTGGAAGTAAAGGCCACTCTTTTTGGTAGCTGGGGACTACTGCTCGATCTGGTGGGGGTAATGGTTGTGATGATGATGGTGGTGGTGATGGGGGTGCAATACCACGACCACCTGCGCCTGCGCCGCAAACGGGGCAGCAACACAGAAGGCGAGAATCAGTCCAAGCAGAATCTTTTTCATACCCAAGGATGACCCGTTGGTCGTTTCTTGTCAGAGCTACTGTGATCTATCCGTGTGAATTCCGGTCACCGCGCCGCCAGCACAGCATCCGCAATGCGCGCCGCCTCCACCGCAGGCCGCACCGCATGCACCCGCACAATGGACGCTCCCTGCATGATGGCCGCCACCAAAGCAGCCACGCTGGCCGCTTCCCGCTTCTCGACCGGCGCGTCCGTACCGCCAAAGAGCGGCGCAAGCGTCTTGCCGAGGAAGGATTTACGCGAGAGCCCAACCAGCAGCGGACGGCCCAGCGCAAGCAACTCTGCCTGGCGCGCCAGCAGCGCATAATTCCCCTCGAATCCCTTGCCGAAACCGTAGCCGGGGTCGAGCACAACGCACTCCGGCGCAAGGGTCGCTTCGGCGGCGGCATCCAGGCTTGTCCTCAAGCCTTCGCGCACCTCGGCCAGCAGCGCATCGGGGGCCAGCGGTGTCTGCGCACGCCACTCCTCGGGGCGGCCGCGCGTATGCATCAGCACCACGCCGCAGCCCGCCTCCGCGCAAGTCGCAGCCATCGCCGGGTCCCACAGAAATCCGCTCACGTCGTTCACAATCTCAGCACCGGCTGCCAGCGCCGCTTTGGCCGTCGCGGCCTTGTAGGTGTCTACGGAAACAATGGTTCCCGGCCGGGCGCGCAAAATCCCTTCGAGCACCGGCAGCAGCCGCGCCTGCTCCAGTTCGGGGCTTACCGTTGGAGCCTGCGGCGTTCCGGCGGGTCCTCCGGCTCGCGACCCGGGCCGGGTGCTTTCCGCGCCCAGGTCCAGCAGGTCCGCGCCTTCGTCGAGGACTTGCAGTCCGCGGGCCACGCCTTTCTCTGGATCGTAGAAAGCTCCGCCATCGCTGAAAGAGTCGGGCGTAATGTTCACAATGCCCATCACCAGCGTCCGCCGGCCCAGTTCAATGGAGCGGCTGCGCAGTTGCCAACGCGTGATGTTTCGTTCGCAGGGTTTCATCTCAATTCACCCGTCTTCGAAGGACGCTAAAAGCGGCCAATCTCAAAAAGTATTGACCGTCAAAACGCCCCTTACGTTAGATGGTACGCGCAGCCGGTTTGCCTCCTGCTACACTCCGTCCATGAAAGTTCTTCGGCAGTTTCTGGCGCTTGCGTTGGCAGTGTTTCTGGTTTCCACCACCGGGCTGCTGGCCCAGGCTCCGGCGCACAGCGGCGTCCGGCCCGCAGCGCATCCCCTTCCCGCCAGGGGGCCGCTCTCTGACCGCATTAACGCCATCCTGGCCGATCCAGCACTGAGCCATGCCTCGTTTGGCATCAGCGTGGCCACACTGGAGGGCGAGCCGCTCT
>CAVZNE010000108.1:0-13897 GCA_963776445.1 Terriglobales bacterium | reverse complement strand
TCTGAATTAGGGCTCGCGATCGCCGTCTCCCATGTCTCCGGCTCCAACAATTGCGGATCAGGCGTGGCATTCGGCTGGTGCGGCCCGGGCATCATCTCATCGATCAGCAGTTCGGTCTCCGAGGCAATCCGGTTCACGATGTGGCTGACGCTGATGGCCTGCGAAATGTGGTGTATGAAGAACAGCAGCCAGGCCACGCAGGCCAGCGCCAGCAGCATCGCACCCAGCACCGTGGCCACCGGCGCGAAGGGCTGCGGCAGTTGGTGCGCCGCCGGGAGCGCGGCCATGCAATAGCAGAACGTGCCCAGGAAGATGCCCAGCGTCCATTGGGTCACGCGGTCCTTCGCAAAACTGACGATGATGCGCGGCGAGAACTGCATCGAGGCCAGCGTCAGCGTCATCAGCAGGATCGCGACCGACGAGCCCAGCACGCCCGAACCCACATAGGCAATGCCGGCCAGTTCAAACAGTCCCTGGATGGTTCCGTCCTCGCCAAAGGTTCCGTGCAGCACCGGAAAAACCACGTCCAGCGACTGCGCGCTGAGCACCGCGTGGCTGTCGGTGGGCGCATGGCCCGCCACGGCCAGCGCGGCAGCCGGCGCTTCAGACGGCTCCGGCGCCAGCAGCGTGGGCTGGCCCTCGGCCAGCATCTTCGCTCCCGGAGTCGTCGCCGGATCGCCCGCCCGCAGCTTTTTCGCAGCTGCCGGCGCAGTCTTCGTCTCGCCCGCACCCAATTCCGCCGGACCTGTGCCTTCCAGCAGCACTTGTGCAGCTCCGGCCGTCAGCCAGTGCCCCGCTTTGTTGATGCCGATGGGCACCACGTCAAACTTGCGGCGATCGATCGCCTTCAAAACCGAAGCAGCCGACAGCAGTGAAACCTCATGCTCGCCGCTGCGCCCGCCAAACAAAATGCCTACGCGAAGTTTTTTTGCCATGGTCCTTTTAATCACCGCTCTTGGTGCGCAAAATACAGTACTGCTTTAGTGTAGAACTCCTCACAGAATCTTCTTCCCAAATGCCGAGCAGGCCAGTTCCACGGCCAGGTCGGCGGTGCGGTTGTGCTCGTCCAGAATCGGATTTACTTCGACAATTTCAAAGCTCAACAGCCGTCCGTGATCGGCCAGGATTTCCATGGCCAGATGCGCCTCGCGGTAGGTGGCCCCGCCGCGCACCGGCGTGCCCACTCCGGGCGCGTCCTCGGGGTCGATCCAGTCCATATCCAGCGACACATGGTACCCGGCAGTTCCCTCGCTTGCGGCGCGCAAGGCTTCTTCCATCACCGCCCGCATGCCGCGCTCGTCCATGTCGCGCATGGTGTAAACGTGGGTCACGCCGGCGCGGCGGATGTTTTCCCGCTCGGCGGCGTCGATGTCCCGCACCCCGACCAGCACTGTATTCTCCGCGCTGATTTTAGGCGCGTAGCCGAAGATGTTCGCCAGCGGCTCCGGCCCCAGGCCCAGCAGCGCGGCCAGCGGCATGCCGTGCACATTGCCAGAGGGCGAGGTTTCCGGCGTGTTGATATCGGAGTGGGCATCGATCCAGATCACGCCGATCTTCTGCCCCTGGCGGCGATAGAATTCAGCCACTCCGGAGATGGAGCCGGCCGCCAGCGAGTGGTCGCCGCCCAGGACCAGCGGCGTCATGCCCTCTTCCAGGGTCTTCACCACGGCCTCGGCGGTGCGCGCGCAGGTTTCCGCAATCTCCGCCAGGTAGCGCGCGCTGTTATTGCCATAAGGCTGGGTTTCGGCAATCTCCACGCGAATGTTGCCGCCGTCGGTCACCTGGCAGCCCAGCTTCTCCAGCCGCGCCTCCAACCCGGCCACGCGCATGGCGGAGGGCCCCATATCCACGCCGCGGCGGCTGGCGCCCATATCCAGCGGAACGCCGATCACGCGGATGCGGCGAGGCGCCGGCGCAATGCGATTCGACAACGAGGTAAGCTCCGCAGGAATCTCAGTATCGTTCGACATGCAAACAAGCCCCTTTGGGTTGAAACTCTTCCATCTGCTCCGCACACCACGCATGCAACCCGGCAAGAAGTCTCTGTATCCAACAGTTTTGGAAGCCGGGTAGAGTCCAGTCCACCGTACCGCAAAAGAGCTATTAAACCAAACCAGGATGAGCGTAGGATGGGTCTTCGGCCGATTCCGCTTGCGCACAGACTCAGGATGCCCCCTCATGCAGAGTCAATTTTGTTGAGCCACTCTGCAGATTGAGGCTCTCGTGCCCATGCAAGTCAACTCCGACGTGATCGGATCAACTCCCATGAAGAAAGTTCTTCCTGTGGTTGCAATCCTGCTGGGATGCGGCATGTCAGCCTGGGCCGCTGCGCCTGGAACACTCACCAGCCTCCGCGACCTTCACGCCCTAACCAACGCCGAAGCCAGCCAGGAAATGCCGGTGGCCTTCGAGGCCACGGTTACCTATTTTCGCGGATATGAACGGCTGCTTTTTGTGCAGGACGGCGATGTTGCCGTATTTGTAAGGTCCCCCAAAGGCGCCAAGCTGGCTCCCGGCGATCGCGTCCTGATACGAGGAGCCATGCAGCAGAGCTACCGCCCCCTGGTGGCCTGCGATAGCATCACCGTGCTCCGCCACGGCGCCCTGCCCAAGCCAATTCAAGCCGGTTTCGATGACTTGATCCGCGCCCAGGACGATTCGATGCGGGTTACCGTGCATGGAGTGGTTCGCGCCGTAGACACGGTTCTGAGTCCCGAAGCCCCGGTGTACAGCCTCCGCCTGCAGATGAGCATCGACGGCGGGCACATGGAAGCGGACGTGGACAGCGGCGATGCCAGTGCTCTGGAAAGCCTGTTGGACGCCGAGGTCGAGATCACCGGGGTTGCCGCAGGCAAGTTCGACGACAAGATGCAGAAGACCGGGACCGTCCTCTACGCCTATTCCCTGGCGGACGTCAGCGTAATCAAGCGCGCCGGCGCCGCTCCATGGTCTCTCCCGGTTACCCCCATGGACCAGATTCTCGCCAGCTATCATGTGCACGATCTCTCGGCGAGGGTAAAGATTCATGGGGTCATCACGTATTACCAACCGGGCACGGCGCTTGTGCTGCAGAACGGCTCGAAGAGCCTGTGGATCGCCACCCATACTTACGCTCCCATGCAGATCGGCGATCAGGCGGACGCAATCGGATTTCCCGATGCGCACGATCGCTTTCTGACTCTGACCGACGGCGAAATCGAAGACAGCCATGTGCCTGGATCTGTCACACCGCAACCGGCGACCTGGAAACAACTGGCCTTCTGGAGCAGCAGCAAACCGGACGGCCATCAGTACGATCTGGTTTCCATTGAAGGGCGTGTGGTGGCCGAGGTTCGGGAGGCCGCGCAGGACGAGTATGTTTTGACCTCCGATGGCCAACTTTTTACCGCGATTTTCCGTCACCCGCGCGCCACCAGCCAGCTACCGCCCATGTTGCAAATCCCGCTGGACTCCACGATCCGCGTCACCGGCATCTGCATGATCGTGGACGCCAATCCCTTCAATCCGGGCGAGGATGTACCCTTCAATATCCTGCTGCGTTCCTTCGACGATATTGCGGTGATCGCCAAGCCTTCCTGGCTGAGCATTGGCAACCTTATGCGCCTCATCGGCTTGCTGCTGATCGTGGTGGCTGCCGTAAGCGCCTGGGGCTGGACCCTTAAAAGAAAAGTGCACAGCCAGACCACGGATATATCAGCCCGCATTGAGTCGGAAGCTGCCCTGGAACGGAAGATGGCTCAACTGGAGAAGCGGCGCAGCCGCATCCTGGAGGACATCAATGGAGTACGGCCGCTCGCCGAGATTCTTGAAGAGATCACCGAGATGGTCTGCTTTGGCCTCGATGGCGCTCTCTGCTGGTGCGAGGTCACCCATGGCGCGCGGCTTGGAAATCACCCGTCTGCAATCGAGAACCTGCGCATCGTCAGCGAGCAGATCCCGGCTCGTTCTGGTGCGCCGCTGGGCGCTCTTTTTGCCGGATTCGGCGCAGGCACACAGCCCGCCGCCCATGAAAACGAAGCCCTCTCCCTGGGAGCACGGCTAGCGACGCTGGCTATTGAAACCCGCCGTCTCTATGCCGATCTTCGCCACCGCTCGGAGTTCGATCTACTCACCGACATCAACAACCGCTTCTCCCTGGACAAGCATCTCGACGCCCTCATCGAGGAGGCTCGCCAGAATGCCGGCATCTTCGGCCTCATCTACATCGATCTGGATGAGTTCAAGCTGGTGAACGATAACTACGGCCACCACATCGGCGACCTCTTTCTTCAGGAAGTGGCGCTGCGCATGAAGCACCAGCTTCGCTCCGCCGACCTTCTGGCGCGGCTGGGCGGCGACGAATTTGCGGCGCTGGTTCCGGCCGCGCGCAGCCGCGCGGAAGTCGAGGAAGTCGCCCTGCGGCTGGAACGCTGCATGGACGAACCCTTTCACATCGAGGAGTTCGTCCTGCGCGGTTCCGCCAGCGTGGGCATCGCCATCTATCCCGAGGATGGCGCCAGCAAAGACACTCTGCTGAGCTTTGCCGACGCCGCCATGTACGTCGCCAAGCACGCCTCGCGGTAAGCGGCCTACTCACATACTCCGCAGCATACTGAGTGGTACCCTTCTTATTCACGCCAGCACAGTAGGCCGTGCAATCCGGCCGCCGGAAAAATCTCAATCGGGCAGAAGACACTACATCGGCCCGGACAGGTTTTCGCCATGAAAAGGTTGATATTCGCAGTCGCGATCCTCCTCAGCTGGGTTTGGGCTGCGTGGGCCGCAGAGCCCTCACCGATCACCACCCTGCGCGCCGTCCATACCCTGACCAATGCCCAAGCCAGCCAGGCGCTGCCGGTCGCTTTCGAGGCCACGGTGACCTACTACCGCGACTTCGATACCGACCTCTTTGTGCAGGACGGGGATCAGGCCATCTATGTGGACTTCAAGCCGGGCGCGAATCTGCTCCTCGGCGACCGCGTCCTGGTGCGGGGCAAGACGCGGGACAGTTTCCGCCCCATCGTGGCCGGCGAAAGCGTAACCCTGCTCCACCACGGCAGCGCGCCCAAGCCCTTGCCCACCAGTTTTGAACAGTTGATCCGGGCGCAGCGCGATTGTGTGCGCGTCAGCCAGCGTGGCGTGGTCCGGACCGCGGACATGGTATGGAGCGCGCAAAAGCGCAATATCTACCTGCAGATACTTACCGACGGCGGCTATATTGACGCGGCCGTCGACAGCGACGATGCCAAGGCTCTCAAAGCGCTGGTGGACGCCGAAGTGGAGATCGCCGGGGTCGCTACCGCCAAGTTCGACCAGAAGATGCAACAGACCGGCGCGACGCTCGACGTGCAGAGCCTCGCGGATGTGAAGATCCTGAAGCCTGCCGCCGCCAGCCCTGCCGTCCTCCCCATCTCGCCCATGGAGGATGTGTTCGGCAGTTATCGTGTGCACGATCTCTCGCAAAGGGTCCGCGTCAAGGGAACCGTTACCTTCTACCAGCCCGGCGCGGCCGTCGTGCTGCAGAGCAGTGGCCACAGTTTGTGGATCACGACCTTAACGGATGCCCCTTTGCGTTTGGGCGACTTGGCAGAAGCCTCAGGATTTCCCGATATCCGCGATGGCTATCCGACCTTGGCCCGTGGCGAAGTCGTGGATACTCAGGTACAGGCGCCCATCGCTCCGCTGCCGGTGAACTGGTGGGAATTGGGATGGGGCAGCAACGCCTTCAATCTGGTCACTATTGAAGGCCGGGTGGTGATGCAGGTCCGCGAAGCCACCAAGGATGAAATGGTTCTGGTCTCGCAGGGCCACCTGTTCAGCGCCATATATCGCCACCCGGATGGGGCCGGCGGCGCTCATCTCCCTGACATGAAGCAGGTTCCCGTCGGCGCACGGGTCCGCGTCACCGGAATCAGCATGTTTTACAGCTCCGATCCATTCAGTGGGCCGGTCGCCTCCGATCTGCTGTTGCGTTCCTACGACGATATTGTGCTGACCGCGCCGCCCTCCTGGTTTACCGTGCGCAACCTGGCCGGGCTTGTGGTCCTGCTGCTCCTGATGCTGGGCGCTGTGGCTGCCAGGGGATGGACCGTGGAGCGCACGGTGAGCCGGCAGACCGCCGCGCTGGCTGCGCAGGTTGAAGCAGAGGCCCATTTGCAGCGGCAAAGCGCCCTGCTGGAGCGTCAGCGGGCCCAGATCCTCGAGCACATCCATGGATCGGTCCCGCTGGCTGAGATCATTGAGGAGATCGCGCAAATGGTCTCCTTCGGGCTGGAGGGCGCTCCCTGCTGGTGCGAGGTCGCCGATGGCGCGCGGCTGGGTCAATACGCTTACCAAACGCACGGCTTGCGTATGCTCAGCGAAAAGATTCTGGCTCGCAACGGAGCGCGGCTGGGCGCGATCCATGCCGGACTCGATGCGTCGCTGCCTTCGCTCCCCGCCGAGGCCGACGTCCTTTCCGTCGCGGCAAAGCTGGTGGCGCTGGCCATTGAAACCCGCCAGCTCAACGCCGATCTGGTGCACCGCTCGGAGTTCGATCTGCTCACCGATGTCCACAACCGCTTCTCTCTGGAGAAGCATGTGGATGCCCTCATTGAAAAGGCCCGCCAGACGGCTGGCATCTTCGGGCTCATCTACATTGACCTTGATGAGTTCAAGCAGGTGAACGATCTCTACGGCCACCAGGTCGGTGACCTGTTCCTGCAGAACGTCGCGCAGCGTATGAAGCGGCAGCTTCGCTCGGCCGATATGCTGGCGCGGTTGGGCGGCGATGAATTTGCCGCGCTGGTTCCGGTGGCGCACAGCCGCGCGGAAGTCGCGGAAGTCGCCCTGCGGCTGGAGCGTTGCTTCGACGAGCCGATTGCCGTCGAAGGATATCTCCTCCTCGGCTCGGCCAGCATCGGCTTTGCCCTCTACCCCGAGGATGGAGACACCAAAGACAGCCTGCTCAGCGCCGCCGACGCCGCCATGTATGTGGCCAAGCACTCCAGACAGCAAACCACGGATAGCCCCTAGGTCCCGGCTTCGCAAGCGGATTCACGTCCTAAAAAAAGAGGCCCGGCTCGCGCCGGACCTCTTTAAGTTGAATGAAAGAAACGTTGCCTGGACGGCCAGTCCTACTCGGCTGCCATCTCTTCGGCTTCGCCTTCCTGACGCATCAGTTCCAGTTCGCGCTCGGCGGCTTCGATCTCTGCCGAAACCTCCTGCTGCACGCGGGCTGCCGCTTCTTCCAGTTCCGGAGAGAGCTGGACGTTGCGGTAGTATTCCAGACCGGTGCCTGCCGGGATAAGCCGTCCGACAATCACGTTCTCCTTCAGGCCGCGCAGGTTATCGATCGCGCCGTTGATGCTGGCCTCGGTCAGTACGCGGGTCGTCTCCTGGAAGCTGGCCGCGGAGATAAAGCTGTCGGTCGAGAGCGAGGCCTTGGTGATACCCAGCAGCAGCGGACGCCCGATGGCCGGACGGCCTCCGGTTGCCAGCACGCGCTCGTTCTCTTCGCGGAAGCGGAAGCGGTCAACCTGCTGCTCGAGCAGGAAGTTGGTGTCGCCCACTTCGTCGATCCGCACCCAGCGCAGCATCTGCCGCACAATGACTTCGATGTGCTTATCCGAAATCGCCACGCCCTGCAGACGATAGACTTCCTGAATCTCGTTCACCAGGTAAGCCTGCAACGCCTTTTCTCCCAGCACTGCCAGAATGTCGTGCGGGTTCAGCGGTCCATCCATCAGCGGATCGCCGGCGCTCAAACGCTCGCCTTCCTGCACGTTCACGTGAATGCCGCGCGGCACCGAGTATTCCTTCTCGTCGCCGTTGTCCGCGGTCACGTAGATCTTGCGCTGGCCCTTGACCACATCGCCAAAGCGAACCACGCCGTCGATCTCGCTGATGATGGCCGTCTCACGCGGCTTGCGCGCTTCGAACAGTTCCACAACCCGCGGCAGACCGCCCGTGATGTCCTTGGTGCGCGTGCTCTCCTTGGGAATCTTCGCGAGCACATCGCCCGGGCCTACCTGATCGCCGTCTTCGACCATCAAGTGAGCGCCGCGAGGCAGCAGATAGCGCTTGTGCGCCTTGTCGTTCTTGACCAGGAAGGTCGGCTGGCGCTTTTCGTCGGCTGCATCGGCAACCACCCAACGCGAGAGGCCGGTGACTTCATCGACTTCCTCGTTGAGGGTGATGCCTTCCTGCAAGTCCTTGAACTGCACGTTGCCGCCGATTTCGGTCAGGATCGAATAGGTGTAAGGATCCCACTCGGCCAGCAACTGGCCCAGCTTGACCACTTGCCCTTCCTTGGCCCTGAGGCGCGCGCCATAAACCACCTGGTAGCGCTCCTTTTCACGGCCGCGGTCGTCGATGATGGCGACCGAACCGGAACGGTTCATGGCCACCAGCGTGCCGTCCTTGCTCTCAACCGTGTTCAGGTTGAAGAAGCGCACCGTGCCGTTGTTCTTGGCTTCCAGGCGCGACTTGTCGGAAACCCGGCTGGCCGTGCCGCCCACGTGGAACGTACGCATGGTCAGCTGCGTGCCCGGTTCGCCGATGGACTGCGCGGCAATGACGCCGCAGGTCTCGCCCAGTTCCACCATGCGGCCCGAACCCAGGTTGCGTCCGTAGCAGAGCGCGCAAACGCCGCGCTTCGACTCGCAGGTCAGCACCGAGCGAATCTTCACCCGTTCCACGCCCGCGCCCTGAATCGCTACGGCAATATCCTCGTCGATGCCCTGGTTCACATCCACCACAACGTTGCCGTCGTAGTCCTTGATACGTTCCAAAGTCACGCGGCCGATGATGCGATCGCGCAACTCCTCAATGATTTCGCCGGACTCGACGATCGAGCCGACATAGATGCCCTCGACCGTGCCGCAGTCGTACTCGGTCACGATCACATCCTGGGCCACGTCGACCAGGCGGCGGGTCAGGTAGCCGGAATCGGCCGTCTTCAAAGCCGTATCCGCCAGGCCCTTGCGCGCGCCGTGCGTCGAAATAAAGTACTCCAACACCGTCAGGCCTTCGCGGAAGTTCGCCGTGATGGGCGTCTCAATGACTTCGCCCGAGGGCTTGGCCATCAGTCCGCGCATGCCGCTGAGCTGGCGAATCTGCTGCTTCGATCCACGAGCGCCCGAGTCGGCCATGATGTAAATCGGGTTGAAGGTGCCTTCGTCGTCCGCCTTCTTCATGTTGTTGAACATCTCGTCGGCAACCTGCTCGGTCACCGCCGACCACATCTGAATCACCTTGTTGGAGCGCTCGCCGTTGGTGATTGCGCCGTCCATGTACTGCTTCTGGACTTCGATCACCTTGCGGTCGGCTTCGTCCACGGTGGTGTACTTGCTGGCCGGGATCACCATGTCGTCCAGACCCACCGAGAGTCCGGAGATCGTGGCGTACTTGAAGCCCAGCGCCTTGATGCTGTCCAGCATGCCAACCGTCACTTCGAGACCGAGGTTCTGGTTGCAATAGTCCACCAGCTGGCCGATGCCCTTCTTCTTCAGCAGGCCATTGATGAACGGCATGCCCGCGGGCAGCGCGTCGTTCAAGATCACGCGGCCAACCGTGGTGGAGATGTACTGCTTGTTGAAGTCCACCGACTCGGTATGCGTCAGGTCCTGATCGTCGTAGGCCGTGGTCATATCCAGCACCTTGCCTGTGTAGCGCAGCCGGATGGGCGAGAGGGTCTCGACCTCCTTGGCTTCGAGAGCCATCAGGATCTCTTCGGTGCTGGCAAACACGCGCCCTTCGCCCTTGGCGCCCTTCTTGACCTTGGTCATGTAATACAGGCCAAGCACCATGTCCTGCGTGGGCACGGTAATGGGGTGGCCGGAGGCCGGCGACAGAATGTTGTGCGAAGCGAGCATCAGCACGCTGGCTTCGATCTGCGCCTCGGGCGACAGCGGGATGTGGACGGCCATCTGATCGCCATCGAAATCGGCGTTGAAGGCGGTGCAAACCAGCGGGTGAATCTTGATCGCCTTGCCCTCGACCAGAATCGGCTCGAATGCCTGAATGCCCAGGCGATGCAACGTGGGAGCGCGGTTCAACATCACCGGATGATCCTTGATGACTTCCTCAAGGATGTCCCACACCACCGGCTCCTGCATCTCCACCATTTCCTTGGCCTGCTTGATGGTCGTGCAATGGCCGGTCTGCTCCAGGCGGTGATAGATGAAGGGCTTGAACAGTTCGAGCGCCATCTTTTTGGGCAGCCCGCACTGGTGCAGCTTCAGTTCCGGGCCGACCACGATGACCGAACGGCCCGAGTAATCCACGCGCTTGCCGAGCAGGTTCTGACGGAAACGGCCCTGCTTGCCCTTCAGCGTATCGGAGAGCGACTTCAGCGGGCGATTGTTGGCGCCACGCAGCACGCGGCCGCGGCGGCCGTTGTCGAACAGCGCGTCCACAGCTTCCTGCAGCATGCGCTTTTCGTTGCGCACAATCACTTCCGGCGCGTGCAGGTCCATCAGCTTCTTCAACCGGTTGTTGCGGTTGATGACGCGGCGGTAGAGATCGTTCAAATCCGAAGTCGCAAAGCGGCCGCCATCCAGCGGCACCAGCGGGCGCAGCTCGGGAGGAATGACCGGCAGTACATCCAGAATCATCCACTGCGGCTTGTTGTCGCTCTTGCGGAAGGCCTCGACGACCTTCAGGCGCTTGGCATACTTGATCTTCTTCTGCGCCGACGTTTCCGTCTTCATTCTTTCGCGCAGTTCGATCGACAGCTCTTCAATCTGCACCCGCTTGAGCAGTTCCTTGATGGCCTCTGCGCCCATCATGGCCTTGAAGCCGGAGGGGCGGAACTGCTGGTCGAGTTCGCGGAACTTGCCCTCGTCCTTGATGATCTCGCGTTCCTTCACCGGCGCATCGCCGGGATCGACCACGACATAGGACTCGAAATACAGAATGCTTTCCAAATCGCGCAGCGAAATGTCGAGCAAGTGGCCGATGCGCGAAGGCAGGCCCTTGAAGAACCACACGTGCGAGCACGGCGATGCCAGCTCGATGTGGCCCATGCGCTCGCGGCGCACCTTGCTCACGGTCACTTCCACGCCGCACTTGTCGCAGATGACGCCGCGGTGCTTCATGCGCTTGTACTTGCCGCACAGGCACTCCCAGTCGGTCACCGGGCCAAAGATGCGCGCGCAGAAAAGGCCGTCGCGCTCCGGCTTGAAGGTGCGGTAATTGATGGTTTCAGGCTTGGTAACCTCACCATGCGACCAGCTGCGGATCTTCTCCGGCGATGCCAGCATGATGCGGATGGCGTCAAAGTCGGTAATGGGACTGGACAGCTCAAACGGGTTCGAACGGAACAAAGCGACCCTCCTTGGCGGGCCTTTCGGCGCCTGCCGCGGCTTTCCCCGGGATTCCAGATGGGCCCTTCCTTCCCGGGAAGCGGTGTTTGCCGCTTTCAAGAAGGACCCCGAAAACTCTTTGCGCCCGGTCTGAAGTTGCCCGTTTGGCAACTTCAGACCGGGTCGAACCATTTACTGCCGGCTTAGTCGGCGACTGCGGCCTCTATCACCGGAGCAGGCGTCTTCTTCACCAGATCTGCACGTTTGATCAGTTCCACGTCCAGGCACAACGACTGCAATTCGCGAATCAGCACGTTGAACGACTCCGGCACGCCCGGCTCGATGGCCGCCTCGCCCTTGACGATGGCCTCGTAAATCTTGGTACGGCCATACACGTCATCGGACTTGGCAGTGAGCAGCTCCTGCAGGATGTAAGCCGCGCCATAAGCCTCCAGCGCCCACACTTCCATCTCGCCGAATCTCTGCCCGCCGAACTGCGCCTTGCCGCCCAGCGGCTGTTGTGTAATCAGCGAGTACGGTCCGATGGAACGAGCGTGAATCTTGTCGTCCACCAGATGGGAGAGCTTGAGCATGTAGATGTAGCCCACCGTCACCGGCTGCTCGAACTGCTCGCCGGTCATGCCGTCGAACAATGCCGTCTTGCCCGATGAAGGCAATCCAGCCGAGGCCAGAAGAGCCTTGATTTCGCCCTCCTGCGCGCCGTCGAACACCGCGGTGCCGAACCACACGCCGCGCTTCATGCCCTTGGTCACGCGCAACAGCATCTCGTCGTCCAGTTCCAGCAACTGACGCAGCGTGGCGGTCCCGGCGAACTCCTTCTTCACCATCTCGCGCACATACTGCGCTTCGCTGTTTTCCGCGACCAGAGCAGCGATCTTCTCGCCCAGCGCATGAGCGGCCCAACCCAGGTGAGTCTCAAGAATCTGACCCACGTTCATACGGGAAGGCACGCCGAGCGGATTCAGCACAATCTCCGCCGGAGTTCCATCGGGCAGATACGGCATGTCTTCCTCGGGAAGAATGCGCGCGATCACGCCCTTGTTGCCGTGACGGCCGGCCATCTTGTCGCCCACGGATAGCTTGCGCTTCATGGCGATGTAGACCTTGACCAGCTTGATCACGCCCGGAGGCAGCTCGTCGCCCTTTTGCAGCTTGGCGATCTTCTCATTGGTGATCTTGCGCAGCACTTCGATCTGGCGCGAGGTCATCTCTTCGATCTCGTCGATCTGCTCGTTGACGCGGGGATCCTTGTCGGCGTAGCGGATGCGCTTGAGATTCTTGGTCGAGATGCGCTCGATGGTTTCGCGGTCCAGGATCGCGCCCTTGGTCAGCAGGCGCTTGTTGGTCCGCTCGTCGTGCAGATCGGCCAGCACTTCCTTGCCGCCCAGAATGCCATCCAGACGCTTCAGGCGCTCATCGGTCAAAATGCGGATTTCGTCGCCCAGGTTCTTTTCGAGCTTGGCGACGTACTCGCCCTCGATCAGCTTGGCGCGCTCATCCTTCTCCTGGCCCTTGCGGCTGAAGATCCTGACATCGACAATCGTGCCTTCGATGCCCGGAGGCGTCGTCAGCGAAGCGTCGCGCACATCGCCGGCCTTTTCGCCGAAGATGGCGCGCAGCAGCTTTTCTTCCGGCGTCAGCTGGGTCTCGCCCTTGGGCGTCACCTTGCCCACCAGAATGTCGCCGTGCTTGATCTGGGCGCCGATGCGGATCACGCCGCTCTCGTCCAGGTCGCGCAGTGCATGCTCGCTCACGTTGGGAATATCGCGCGTGATCTCTTCCGGTCCCAGCTTGGTGTCGCGAGACTCGATCTCGTATTCCTCAATGTGGACCGAGGTGTAGTAGTCCTCCCGCACCAACTTTTCGCTGATGAGGATGGCGTCCTCGTAGTTGTAACCGCGCCACGGCATGAAAGCCACCAGCACGTTGCGGCCCAGCGCCAGCTCGCCCTGCTCCGTGCAAGGTCCGTCGGCGATCACCTGCCCCTTCACCACCCGGTCGCCCTCGCGGACTACCGGCTTCTGGTTGATGCAGGTGTTCTGGTTCGACCGCTTGAACTTGATCAGCTGGTAGATGTCCGAACCCACCTCACGCGAAAGCTGCGTGGGATGATGCTCGCCTTCCACACGGACGATAATGCGCTCGGAATCGACCGAGTCGATAATGCCGTTGCGCTTGGCCAGAATCACGGCGCCGGAATCGCGCGCGGTAACGCCTTCCATGCCCGTGCCCACCAGCGGTGCCTCGGCCACCAACAGCGGCACACTCTGGCGCTGCATGTTGGCGCCCATCAGCGCGCGGTTGGCGTCATCGTGCTCCAGGAACGGAACCAGCGATGCGGCCACGGAAACCAGTTGCTTGGGGCTGACGTCGATGTAATCCACATCGGTGCGGTTCACCAGCACAAAGTTGCCCTGGCGACGCGCATTCACCAGGTCTTCGGTGATGACGCCTTCTTCGTTGAACTCGATGTTGGCCTGCGCGATGGTGTGCTTGTCTTCTTCCCATGCCGACAGGTAGAAGCTGAACGGCATGTGCGCGATCGGCCGCTTGCCCGCCTTCTTCAGCTCTTCGTTCAGGCGCTTCGCTTCTTCCTGCTCAATGTGATCGCC